>NZ_JBEOVN010000015.1:0-72311 GCF_040295565.1 Streptomyces sp. NPDC002785
AAGGCGGAGCATCACCCGCGTACTGGATGTACTCGGGTGATGCGACAACGCGGCGAGGCGCCGTGCCGGGCGTCGCGAGCCGGTGAACCTTTCCGGTCACAGCACTGGGGTCCGCCCTCCCACTGCCGCGCCAACGGTACGGAAACGCTCCGGCGGTGCGGCAGAATCTTGGGCATGGGCATAGTCGCCGGCTTGGACAGTTCTTCCGCCTTCACACACATCGTCGTCTGCGATACGGACACGGGCGCCGTGCTGCGCCGGGGGTACGCCGCACACCCCGTCGAGGCGAAGGCCACCGAGGTCGACCCGCAGGCGTGGCTGCTCTCGCTCGGTGAGGCCGCCACCGATGGGCTGCTCGAAGGCGTGCAGGCCATCGGGGTCTCCGCGCAGCAGCACGGTCTGGTGCCGCTGGACCACCAGGGCAATCTCGTACGCCCGGCGCTGCTCGGCAACGACAAGCGGGCACAGGTGGCCGCGGCCGATCTGATCGACGGGCTCGGCGGACGGCAGTCCTGGGTCGAGGCGGTCGGATCGGTACCGCAGGCCGCACAGCCGGTCTCGAAGCTGCGCTGGCTGGCGCGGACCGAGCCGGAGGCGGCCCAGCGCGTGGCCTCGGTGCTGCAGCCGCACGACTGGCTGGTGTGGCAGCTGCTGGGGCGGCCGGCCCGGCGGACCACCGACCGGGGTGCCGCGTCCGGCACCGGTTACTGGTCGGCGGGCAGTGGTTCCTACCGGCCCGACCTGGTGGAGCTCGCGCTCGGGCACCAGGTGGCGCTGCCCGAGGTGCTCGGCCCCTCCGATGCGGCCGGTACGACGCCCGAAGGGCTGCTGATCTCCGCGGGGACCGGCGAGACGATGGCGGCGGCGTTCGGGCTCGGGGTCGGGGTCGGCGATGCGGTGGTGTCGCTGGGCGCGTCGGGTTCGGTCATGGCGGTGCACCACGAGGCGCTCTCGGATCCGGGCGGGATGATCACTTCGTTCGCGGACGCGACCGGGATGCATCTGCCGGTGGTGTACACGTCGAATGCGGTACGTGCGTTGCGCGGGTCCGTCGAGATGCTGGGTGTGGAGGGGCTTCAGGAGCTGTCCGCGCTGGCGCTGAAGTCGACGCCGGGCGCCTCCGGGCTCGTACTCCTGCCGTATCTGGAGGGCGAGCGCACCCCGTATCTGCCGCACACGGCGGGGACGCTGTGCGGGCTGCGGCGCGAGTCGATGAAGCCGGAACATCTGGCGCGGGCGGCGTTCGAGGGGATGCTGTGCTCACTGGCCGACGCGCTCGATGTGCTGCGCGGCCGCGGTGTCGAGGTGCGGCGGGTGTTCCTGCTGGGGGCGGCGGCCGAGCTGCCCGCAGTGCAGGCGCTCGCGCCCGCGCTGTTCGGTACTCAGGTGGTCGTGCCGCAGCCCGCCGAGTACGCGGCGCTGGGTGCGGCCCGGCAGGCGGCCTGGGCGCTGGGGGTCTCGCAGGGGACGGCCGATCCGCTCACTCCCCCGGCCTGGCAGGGTGCCGCGGCGCAGGTGCTGGAGCCGGGCGACGAGCTGGCGGTCGGCCGGGCGGTGCGCCAGCAGTACGTGGCCACGCGCGACCAGATTCACCCGGGGGCGTTCGACTCCGCGCCCTGAGCCGCCCGCCCTGCGTGACACGACCGGGTACACCTGACGGAGATTGATCTCCTACATGTGTACTCGGTCTTTTTTTTGACCTGGTCTTGAATAAAATCGTTCGCAGTCCCAGTCGGGGGTGCCGGAAAATGGGTTGCCTCCCGACCCCCGCCGACTCCGAGAGACACGCGTGCTCATAAAACTACTGCGGGCCTGTCTCGGTCCGTACAAGAAACCCATCCTGCTGCTGGTCCTCCTCCAACTCCTGCAGACCTGCGCCAGCCTCTATCTGCCCACCCTGAACGCCGACATCATCGACCACGGTGTCGTCAAGGGAGACACGGACTACATCCTGGAGTTCGGCGGCATCATGATCGCCGTCAGCATCGCCCAGGTGGTCTGCAACATCGGGGCGGTCTACTTCGGCGCCCGCACCGCGTCCGCCCTGGGCCGTGACATCCGGGCGTCGGTCTTCGAGCGGGTGCAGTCGTTCTCGGCGCGCGAGGTCGGGCGGTTCGGCGCGCCCTCGCTGATCACCCGTACGACCAATGACGTCCAGCAGATCCAGATGCTGGTGCTGATGACGTTCACCCTGATGGTTTCGGCGCCGATCATGTGCGTCGGCGGCATCATCATGGCGCTCGGCCAGGACATCCCGCTGTCGGCGGTGCTACTCGCTGTGGTGCCGGTGCTGGGCATCGCGGTGAGCCTGATCGTCAAGCGGATGCGGCCGCTGTTTCGCACCATGCAGGAGCGGGTCGACACCGTGAACCGGGTGCTGCGCGAGCAGATCACCGGCAACCGCGTCATCCGCGCCTTCGTACGCGACCGTTACGAGGAGGAGCGTTTCCGCGGCGCCAACAACGAGCTGACCGATGTGTCGCTGTCCACGGGCCGGCTGATGGCGCTGATGTTCCCGACCGTCACGACGGTCGTGAGTGTGTCCTCGATCGCCGTGGTCTGGTTCGGCGCCCACCGCATCGACAGCGGCGGCATGGAGATCGGCGCGCTGACCGCGTTCCTCGCCTATCTGATGCAGATCGTCATGTCGGTGATGATGGCCACCTTCATGTTCATGATGGTGCCGCGCGCCGAGGTCTGCGCCGAGCGCATCCAGGAGGTCCTGGAGACCGAGTCGAGCGTGGTTCCGCCCGTCAAGCCGGTCCGCGAGCTGCGCGCCCACGGTCATCTGGAGGTCCGTGGCGCGGACTTCCGCTACCCGGGCGCCCAGGAGCCGGTGCTGCGATCGGTGGATCTGGTGGCCCGTCCCGGCGAGACCACCGCGATCATCGGGTCGACGGGCAGCGGGAAGTCGACGCTGCTCGGACTCGTACCGCGGCTGTTCGATGTGACGGACGGCCAGGTGCTGGTCGACGGCACGGACGTACGGACGCTGGAGCCGACGCTGCTGGCGAAGACCGTGAGTCTCGTTCCGCAGAAGCCGTATCTGTTCTCCGGGACGGTCGCGACGAATCTTCGGTACGGAAACCCGGACGCCACCGACGAGGAGCTCTGGCACGCGCTGGAGGTCGCACAGGCCAAGGAGTTCGTCGAGGCACTGGAGCACGGCCTGAACGCGCCGATCGCGCAGGGCGGCACCAATGTCTCCGGCGGCCAGCGGCAGCGTCTGGCGATCGCCAGGACGCTGGTGCAGCGGCCGGAGATCTACCTCTTCGACGACTCGTTCTCGGCGCTCGACTACGCGACCGACGCCGCGCTGCGTGGGGCACTGGCACTGGAGACCGCCGAGGCGACCGTCGTGATCGTGGCGCAGCGGGTGTCCACCATCCGCGACGCCGACCGGATCCTGGTGCTGGACGAGGGCCAGGTCGTCGGCTCCGGCACCCATCACGAGCTGATGGACGGCAATGAAACGTACCGGGAGATCGTGCTCTCCCAGCTGACGGAAGCGGAGGCCGCGTAATGGCCGGTCCTGGCGGACGCATGATGGCGGGCGGGGCGCCGACCGACCGGTCCATGGACTTCAAGGGGTCCTCGAAGCGGCTGCTGAAGCGCTTCGCGCCGGAGAAGGCCACGCTGTACGTGATGCTGGCGGCCGGTGTGCTGAGCGTCGGGCTCTCGGTCATCGGGCCGAAGATCCTCGGCAAGGCGACCGACCTGGTGTTCGCCGGTGTGATCGGCCGGCAGATGCCCGACGGCACGACGAAGGAGCAGGCCGTCGAGGGCCTGCGCAAAACCAACAGCGGCCTCGCCGACATGCTTGCCGGGGTGGACTTCGTCCCCGGTCACGGCATCGACTTCGGTGCGGTGGGCGACGTACTGCTGGTGGCGCTGGCGGTCTATGTCGGTGCCGGGCTGTTCATGCTGATGGCGTCCCGGCTGTCGATCCGGATCATCAACCAGGTCGTGTTCCAGCTGCGCGAGGACATCCAGACGAAGCTGTCGCGACTGCCGTTGTCGTACTTCGACCGGGCCAAGCGCGGCGAGGTGCTCAGCCGGGCGACGAACGACATCGACAACATCTCGCAGACGATGCAGCAGACGATGGGCCAGCTCATCAACTCCCTGCTCACCATCGTCGGCGTACTGATCATGATGTTCTGGGTCTCGCCGCTGCTGGCGCTGATCGCACTGGTGACGGTGCCGCTCTCGGTGGTCGTGGCCGCGAAGGTCGGCAAGCGGTCCCAGCCGCAGTTCGTGCAGCAGTGGAAGGTGACGGGCAAGCTCAACGCCCATATCGAGGAGATGTACACCGGGCACACCCTGGTGAAGGTCTTCGGGCGGCAGGAGGAGTCCGCGAGGGACTTCGCCGAGCAGAACGAGGCGCTGTACGAGGCGGGCTTCAAGGCGCAGTTCAACAGCGGGATCATGCAGCCGCTGATGATGTTCATCTCCAACCTGAACTATGTGCTGATAGCCGTCGTCGGTGGTCTGCGGGTCGCTTCGGGTTCGCTGTCGATCGGTGATGTGCAGGCGTTCATCCAGTACTCGCGGCAGTTCTCGACGCCGCTGACCCAGGTCGCCTCGATGGCGAACCTGGTGCAGTCGGGCGTCGCGTCGGCCGAGCGGATCTTCGAGCTGCTGGATGCCGAGGAGCAGGGCGCCGACCCCGCGCCGGGTACCGGCGAGCACCCCGAGGAGCTGCGGGGCAGCGTCTCGCTGGAGAAGGTGTCGTTCCGCTACGACCCGAAGAAGCCGCTCATCGAGGGTCTGTCGTTGAACGTCGAGCCGGGTCACACGGTCGCGATCGTCGGCCCGACCGGCGCCGGCAAGACCACGCTCGTCAATCTGCTGATGCGGTTCTACGAGGTGACGGGCGGCCGGATCACCCTCGACGGGGTGGACGTGGCGAACATGTCGCGCGACGACCTGCGGTCGGGGATAGGCATGGTCCTCCAGGACACCTGGCTCTTCGGCGGGTCGATCGCGGAGAACATCGCGTACGGCGCTTCGCGCGAGGTCACCCGGGAGGAGATCGAGGAGGCGGCGAAGGCGGCCCACGCCGACCGCTTCATCCGCACTCTGCCGGACGGCTACGACACGGTGATCGACGACGAGGGCTCCGGCGTCAGCGCGGGCGAGAAGCAACTGATCACCATCGCGCGGGCGTTCCTGTCCGACCCGGTGATCCTGGTGCTCGACGAGGCGACGAGCTCCGTCGACACCCGTACGGAGGTGCTGATCCAGAAGGCGATGGCGCGCCTGGCGCACGGTCGTACGAGCTTTGTGATCGCGCACCGGCTCTCCACCATCCGGGATGCCGACGTCATCCTGGTGATGGAGAACGGCTCGATCGTCGAACAGGGCACGCACGACGAGCTGCTGAATGCCGAGGGCGCGTACGCCCGGCTGTATTCGGCGCAGTTCGCGCAGGCGGTCGCCGAGGTCGACTAGGGCGTGTGGCGAAAGTAGCGTCGTCCGCCCGAAGAAGGAGGGCCGTACCGCCGGCCGGCGGTGCGGCCCCTCCTTCTTCGGGCCGGACCGGGCCGCTCTCATGGGCGAGGTGCCGACCCGGCCCGCCCATCGGCGGTGCTTGTACGGCCCGGTGTCGCCGCGTGGTCAGTCGAGGTAGCCGCGGAGCTGGTCGGCGAAGGCGTGGTCCCGCAGCTTGTTGAGGGTCTTGGACTCGATCTGGCGGATGCGTTCGCGTGTCACGCCGAAGATCCTGCCTATCTCCTCAAGTGTGCGGGGCCGCCCGTCGGCCAGCCCGTAGCGCAGCTGGACAACCTTCCGCTCGCGCTCGCCCAGCGTGGAGAGCACCGCTTCCAGGTGCTCGCGCAGCAGCAGGAACGCGGCGGACTCGACCGGGGAAGCGGCGTCACCGTCCTCGATCAGGTCACCGAGGGCGACGTCCTCCTCCTCACCGACCGGGGCGTGCAGCGAGACGGGTTCCTGGGCGAGCCGCGGGACTTCGCCGACCCGTTCCGGGGTGAGGTCGAGCTGGTCGGCGACCTCCTCGGGCGTCGGCTCGTATCCGCGCTCCTGGAGCATCCGGCGCTGGACCCGCACGACGCGGTTGATCAGTTCGACGACATGGACCGGGACCCGTATGGTCCGCGCCTGGTCGGCGAGGGCGCGGGACATGGCCTGCCGGATCCACCAGGTCGCGTACGTCGAGAACTTGTAGCCCCGGACGTAGTCGAACTTCTCGACCGCCCTGATCAGTCCGAGGTTTCCCTCCTGGACGAGATCGAGCATGGTCAGCCCGCGGCCGACGTAACGTTTGGCGACGGAGACGACGAGGCGGAGGTTGGCCTCGATGAGACGGCGTTTCGCCATCCGCCCCATGACCACCAACCGGTCGAGATCGACGGCCAGTCGGGTGTCCGGGTCCGGGGTGCTCGCGAGTCGTTCCTCGGCGAAGAGACCGGCCTCGACACGGCGGGCGAGCTCCACTTCTTCGGCGGCGGTGAGTAGCGGAATCCGGCCGATCTCCCGCAGATACTGGCAGAAAAGATCGGCGGACGGACCGAAGGTCTCGGGGCGGCCCCGCGGCTCCGGCGGTTCGGGCGCCTGGGGCAGCTCCTCCATGAGTGCCTCAGGTGGGTCGGGTGGATCGGATGGTGTCTGCGGCTCCACCGCGGCCTCCGGATGATGCACGGCCCGGTTCTGCGCGGGTATGGCCGAGACATGCTCGGTTTCGGTCGGGGTCCGGGTCTGCACGGGGGCGACCTCCAGGTGATCGCTGCCGGATCGCGGGGATGGCGGACCACCGTTCGGTGGGCCGGCCGCGCTCCGATGACTCAGAGCCTGTCGGGTGACCTTCGATCGGAGAGCGGACGCGGTGTGGCGCGTGCGATTCCAAGGCGCCGGGATGGCCTCGGATGGGGTCTCCCCTGCCCCTTGAGAGCTTGGGGAAGGAGCTACTAGGCCATTTCGGCAACGCCGGAAGCATGCGTGCCACACCGCGTCCGCCCGATCAGAGGTCGCCCGACAGGCTCTCAGGCACCGCCCCCCAGTGTGGGGGAAGACACATCGCTGCCACGAGGGGCGTGCGGGGACTTTCTGAGTCCGGTCCGTGACCGAGCGGTTACGGAGACGGGCAGGTTTTTCGAGCCGGTCCGGCGATCGAGGACGCAGCGGCGACCGGGCGGACCCAGGTGCGCCTCCCGGGTCGCGGCGCCGGAACCTCGCGTCAGAGCGCGTCGGCGCCGTTGTTGCGCAGGGCCTGGGCGTACTGCTGGAGGACCCAGACCTCGTTCTGCGCGGCAGCCAGATGGTCCGGGGCGACGTTGCTGCCGAGGCGGGCGAGGCTGCCCTGTACATCGTTGATCCGGCGGTCGACGGCGCGCAGCCGGACCTGGACGAGCTGCATGCCCGCGTAGGTCTCGTCGATGGTCTTGCCGTGGAAGACCTCCACCGCCAGCTCGGTGACCAGATTGCGCACGGTGTCGTTGGGGGCCGTGTCCAGCACCTGGACCAGGTATTCGCGGGTCTCCGGGACACCCATCTCGGCGCCGCCCGCCTCCGCGATGCACTGCCGGACCGCGGCGTACGGCGGGGCCGTGAACTCGTCGGCCCCGTAGGCGTCGAAGGCCGGTGAGACGAGGGCGGGTTTCTGCAGGGCGAGCTTGAGCAGCTCGCGCTCGGTGCGGTGGGCGGGGCTGCGGAGGTTGAGGGCGGGGCCCGAGGGGGCGGCGGGCGCCCGGACCTGCTGGCGCTGGGGGCCACCGCGGGACGGGGCCTGCGCGGGGCCCCGCTGCTCGCCCCGCTCGCGGGCCCAGCGGGCGAGCTGGCCGACGCGCTTGACCACGAACTGGGTGTCCAGGATGCCGAGCATGCCGGCCAGCTGGACGGCGACCTCGTGCTGCGAGGAGCTGTTCTTGATCCGGGCGACGACGGGTGCCGCCTCGTCGAGCGCGGCGCCGCGGCCCGCCGGGGTCTCCAGGTCGTACCGGCCGACGATCTGGCGGAGCGCGAACTCGAAGAGCGGGGTGCGGGGTTCGACCAGGTCGCGGACGGCCTCGTCGCCCTTGGCCAGGCGCAGGTCGCACGGGTCCATGTTGTCCGGGGCGATCGCGATGTACGTCTCGGCGGCGAACTTCTGGTCGTCCTCGAAGGCGCGCAGGGCGGCCTTCTGCCCGGCCGCGTCACCGTCGAAGGTGAAGATCACCCGGGCGCTGCCGTTGTCCATCAGGAGGCGGCGCAGGATCTTGATGTGGTCGCCGCCGAAGGCCGTACCGCAGGTGGCGATGGCAGTCGTGATCCCGGCGAGATGGCAGGCCATGACGTCGGTGTAGCCCTCGACGACCACGGCCCGGCTGGCCTTCGCGATGTCCTTCTTCGCCAGGTCGATGCCGTACAGCACCTGGGATTTCTTGTAGATCGCGGTCTCGGGGGTGTTGAGGTACTTCGGTCCGTTGTCGTCGTCGCGCAGCTTGCGGGCGCCGAAGCCGACGACATCGCCGGAGGTGTCGCTGATCGGCCACATCAGCCGGCCGCGGAAGCGGTCGATGGGGCCGCGCCTGCCGTCCTGGGAGAGGCCGGAGGTGATCAGCTCCTTGTCACTGAAGCCCTTGCCGCGCAGATAGCGGGTGAGATGGTCCCAGCCCGCCGGGCTGTAGCCGACGCCGAAATGGGCGGCCGCCGCCTGGTCGAAGCCGCGCTCGGCGAGGAACTTCCGGCCGATCTCGGCCTCGGGGCTGTCCAGCTGCTCGACATAGAACTGGGCGGCCACTTTGTGCGCCTCGACCAGCCGGATGCGCTCGCCGCGCTGGTGGGAGGGGTTGTACCCGCCCTCCTCGTACCGCAGGGTGATGCCCGCCTTGGCGGCGAGCCGCTCGACCGTCTCGGAGAACGAGAGATGGTCGATCTTCATCACGAAGGCGATCGTGTCGCCGCCCTCCTGACAGCCGAAGCAGTGGAAGAGACCCTTGCTCGGGCTGACCTGGAAGGAGGGGGACTTCTCGTCATGGAACGGGCAGAGGCCCTTGAGGTTGCCACCGCCGGCGTTGCGCAGCTGGAGATACTCGGAAACGACGGCGTCGATCGGGACCGCGTCCCGTACCGCCTTCACATCGTCGTCATTGATCCTGCCTGCCACGGGTGAAGTCTACGGGTGGGGGTACGACAGCTGTGCCGCGCGGCGATGTGATCCGGGGAACCCGGGGGCGAGGGCGCCCGGCGAGTGCCGTACGACTGAGCCGCCCCGTCCGTGGCCATCAGGGGCAACGACTCGGCTCGGCTCAGCTCAGGGAGACCAGCGGTACCGACGGGTCCGCCAGCGCGTCCGGGTCGACCTGCCGGCCGGACCGGATCAGCTCCTGTACCGCCTCGGTGACGTCCCACACGTTGACGTTCATCCCGGCCAGCACCCGGCGGTCCTTCAGCCAGAAGGCGATGAACTCGCGCTTCCCCGCATCGCCGCGGATCACCACCTGGTCGTAGCTGCCCGGCGGCGCCCAGCCCGAGTATTCGAGACCGAGGTCGTACTGGTCGGAGAAGAAGTACGGCACCCGGTCGTAGCTGACGTCCTTGCCGAGCATGGCGCGGGCCGCGGCCGGGCCGCCGTTCAGCGCGTTCGCCCAGTGCTCCACGCGCAGCCGGGCACCGAGCAGCGGATGGGCCACGTTGGCGACGTCACCGGCCGCGAAGATGTGCGGGTCGCAGGTGCGCAGGGAGGCGTCGACGGCAATGCCGCCGCCGTCCTCGCGCGAGGCGATGTCGAGCCCCGCGGCTTCGGCGAGGCCGGTGCGGGGGGCGGCACCGATTGCGGCGAGCACGTCGTGGGCGGGGTGCTCCTCGCCGTCGTCGGTACGGACCGCGAGGACCAGGCCGTCCTGACCGATGATCTCGGTGAGGCGGACGCCGAAGTGGAAGCGGACACCGTGGCTGCTGTGCAGATCGGTGAAGATCTGGCCGAGTTCGGGCCCGACGACCTGATGCAGTGGCGTCGGCTCCGGTTCGACGACGGTGACCTCAGCGCCGTACCCGCGCGCCACCGCCGCAACCTCCAGGCCGATCCAGCCGGCCCCGGCGATCACCAGATGGCCGTTGTCGCGGCCGAGGGCGGCCAGTACGTTGCGCAGCCGGTCGGAGTGGGCGAGACGGCGCAAATGGTGGACGCCGGCCAGGTCCGTACCCGGAATGGGCAGGCGGCGCGGCTCGGCCCCGGTGGCGAGCAGCAGCTTGTCGTAGTGGACGACAGTGCCGTCGCCGAGCTGTACGGAGCGGGCCTCCCTGTCGAGGCTGGTGACGGGCTGGCCCAGGTGGAGCTCGATGTCGGCGCCCGCGTACCAGGCGGTCTCGTGGACGAAGACGCTGTCCCGTTCCTCCTTGCCGGACAGATAGCCCTTGGAGAGCGGAGGCCGTTCGTACGGATGGTCGCGTTCATCGCCGAGAAGGATCACCCGGCCGCTGAAACCCTCCGCCCGGAGTGTCTCGGCTGCCTTCGCTCCTGCCAGTCCTGCGCCGACGATGACGAACGTCCGATGTGCGTCGACCACGTGATGCCTCCTCGTTACTTGCTGCGCGGGGCCCAACTGCGAGCGTCCCGCACGCAGCGTGATGGCGAAAGAGGGTGTACACCGATCAGGTCACACCCGGTGGTCACAGGCCGGTCTGCGCGGCTCGGTCGATGCCGCACGGTGCGGCTCGCGGACACGACCGGCCGGGTACGGGGCTCCGGTCAGCGGCGGTCGGTGAGCGATGCGTGCAGGGAGCGCGCGGAGGCGTCGGTCAGGGCGGCGATCTGGTCGACCAGGACCCGCTTGCGGGCCCTGTCGTCCTGGGCGGCGTGGAACAGCGCCCGGAACTGCGGCTCCAGCCCCTCCGGGGCACGTGCGGTCAGCGCGGCGGCCAGTTCCGCGATGACGATCCGCTGGTCGGCACGGATCGCCTCCTGCTCGGCGCGCTGCATGACGTACCGGTCGGCGACCGCCTTGAGCACGGCGCATTCGTTGCGTGTCTCGCGGGGGACGACAAGTTCGGCGGCGTACCGGCCGAGGCGGCCCGTCCCGTGGGCCAGCCGGGTGCTGCTCTCGGCGGCGAGACAGAACCGGCCGATCAGCTGGCTCGTCGCGTCCTTCAGCCGGGCCTGGGCGACGGCGGATCCGTCGTAGCCGTGCGGCCACCAGTCCTGGCCGATGAGCCGGTCCAGGGCGTCGTCCAGCTCCTCGGGGTCGGTGTCCGGCGGGACGTAGCGGCCGATGGCGACCGCCCAGATCTCGTTCCGCTCGGGCTCGGCGTAGAGGCAGTCGGGGTCGATGTGACCGGCGTGCAGCCCGTCCTCGAAGTCGTGCACCGAGTAGGCGACGTCGTCGGACCAGTCCATGACCTGGGCCTCGAAGCACTTGCGGTCCTTCGGGGCGCCGTGGCGCGCCCACTCGAAGACCGGCAGGTCGTCCTCGTACACCCCGAATTTCGGCGAGCCGGGGTCGACGGGGTGCCCGCCGCGCGGCCACGGGTACTTGGTGGCGGCGTCCAGAGCGGCACGGGTCAGGTTGAGTCCGACGCTGACCAGCTCGCCGGTCCGGGTGTCGGGCACGAACCGCTTCGGTTCGAGCCTGGTCAGCAGGCGCAGCGACTGGGCGTTGCCTTCGAAGCCGCCGCAGTCCGACGCGAAGTCGTTCAGCGCCTGCTCCCCGTTGTGTCCGAACGGCGGGTGGCCGAGGTCATGGGCGAGGCAGGCCGTCTCGACCAGATCGGGGTCGCAGCCGAGCGCCGCCCCGAGTTCGCGGCCGACCTGGGCGCATTCCAGGGAGTGGGTGAGCCGGGTCCGTGGGCTGGCGTCCCAGGCGTGGCTGCGGGTGCCGGGGGTGACGACCTGGGTCTTCCCGGCGAGCCGGCGCAGCGCGGCGGAGTGCAGCACGCGGGCGCGGTCACGCTGGAACGCGGTACGACCGGGCCGTTTGTCCGGCTCGGTGTCCCAGCGCTCGGCGTCGGCCGCACCGTAGGGGGCCGTGCCGTGGTCCTGTGTGGCCTGCGTACCGTCCATGCCGTCCATGGTTCCGACAGTAAACGGCCGGGCCGACAAGAGGGCTCAGGCGGATGCGCGGCGGGCGGCTCGGGGGAGGCGCGCTTCGGTCGTCGCGACCCCGGCCGCGAACCGCCGGACAGGCCCTGGGGCGGGGGCCTGCGCGGCCCGTCGGGTTCCGTTCAGGGAGACGAGGCTGAGCTGGGTGCCGAGCTGTGCGGTGATGCGGCTCAACAATTGCGCCGTGCTGTCGAGGGGCAGGGACTCATCGGGATGTGCCGGTGCCGACTCCGTCATGCACCGATGGTGCAGGGCCGAGGTTGCCGCACCGTTGCGTGAGGGTGACGGGTGCTTTCCGCGGGCGCATCGAGCGGTCGGGGCGGTGTCGGGCGAGGTTTCGGTGACGGGCCGGGTCTCGATATCAGGCCGCGCCGCCGAAGAGCCGCTCGATGACGTGCGCGACCCCGTCCTCCTCGTTGGAGAGCGTGTGCGTCCGTACGGCGGCCAGCACACTCGGGTGGGCGTTGCCCATCGCGTAGCCGGTGCCGGCCCAGTCGAGGACGGTCAGGTCGTTGGGCATGTCGCCGAAGGCGATGACCTCCGTGGCGTCGATGCCCCGCCCGGCGCACAGCATCGAGAGTGTGCCGGCCTTGGTGACGCCGGACGCGCTGATCTCCAGCAGCCCGCGCCCGCCGGAGTGGGTGAGCTGTACCTCGTCGCCCGCCCCTTCCTCGGCAGCGGCCAGCAGGACGTCCGCGTCGAGCCGGTCCGACCAGGCGAGCAGCTTGGTGACGGGGACGTCGGTCAGCCACAGATCCGCCAGCGACGGTACAGGCAGCTCGGCGTCGATGTCCTCGGAGAGCCGCAGCCGGTAGGCGGGTTCGTACAGGACGTGGCTGCCGGTCTCCAGGGCGAAGCCGATCTCGGGCACGGCGGCGGCGAGCGCGGTGGCCACGCGCCGGGCGGTGGCGAGGGGCAGGGCGCGGGAGGAGACGACGGTGCGCGTCCGGATGTCGTACACCAGCGCCCCGTTGCTGCACACGGCTGTCCCCTCGAGGCCGGCGGCCTCGGCGAGCCGGTCGACGAATCTGGGCGGCCGGGCGGTGACGAGGACGACCTCCGTACCGGCGCTCTCGGCCGTGCGCAGGGCGCGCAGGGTGCGGGGCGAGAGGGTGCCGTCGTTGCGCAGGAGCGTGCCGTCGAGATCGGAGGCGATCAGCCGTGGAAGCAACATTGCCCGATGCTACTGGGCGTCCTTTGGACAATCGCCGGTCTCAGTCCGAGTCGCACCGGAGCAGCACGCCCGGCCCGTCCGGGGTGAGCACCGGCACCCATGCCTCGTCGGCCCCGTCCAACCGGCTCTCGTCCCAGCACAGTTCGTGGAGATGGTGGTCCACGCCGTCGCGGAACCAGTATCAATGAGTTCTCCGGGCCGCCCGTTCGGCTGCCGCGTGCCACCACGCCGGGGCGGGCGGGAATCCTGGCTGCGAGGTCGGCTGGTCGGGATGGAGGCCGAGCGGAATCAGTGCTGAAGCCCGGACACGAACGGTGAACCAGCCGTGCCAGTGGCCGTCCGGGCCCGGGCCGCAGGCCAGGTCGACGTGCAGGTCGTCGACAGCGAACGGCATCCAGTCGATGCCCCGGTCCCGCAGTCAAGTGCGGACGGCAGCCGCGAGATGCGGTCGGCCCTTCAGATTCTCGTACGCGGCCACGGTCACCCAGTTGTCTGTCCCGGTTCCAGGTCGGTTCATGGCGGCCATCCTGCCGGAAGTGTCCGCGCCGAATCGGAAACGGTAACGAAATCAACGAAATCGGGAGATGGAGAACCCTTTCCCCCCATCGCTCGTCCGATCATGTGGGACAGCACGGCACAGGGCACGGACAGGGGGAGACCCATGCGGGAGAAGCAGCCTGGACGGCTGGGGCGGTTGCGGACGCGGCGCGGGCAGCGGCGGCTCGTGCAGGGGGTGATGGTCGCCTGTGTGGCGGCGCTGGCGCCCGCGACCTGGATGTACTCCGCAGCCGACGCCCACGTCGGGACGACCGCGGACGCGCCCGCACAGCAGGTCGCCATGGTGTTCGGGGCCGGTCTCTGGGAGGGCAAGCCGTCGCCGTATCTCGCGAACCGGCTCAAAGCCGCCGCCGAGCTGTACCGGGACGGGAAGGTGAAGGTCGTGCTCGTGACCGGCGACAACAGCCGGAAGGAGTACGACGAACCCGACGCCATGCGCACGTATCTCAGGGAGCACGGGGTACCGGACAAGCGGATCGTGAGCGACTTCGCCGGGTTCGACACCTGGGACTCGTGCGTTCGGGCCAAGAAGATCTTCGGCGTCGACCGCGCGGTGCTGGTGAGCCAGGGGTTCCACATCCGACGGGCGATCGCGCTGTGCCGGACCGCGGGGATCGATGCGTACGGGGTCGGCGTCGACGCCGTACACGATGCGACCTGGTACTACGGCGGGACGCGGGAGATATTCGCGGCGGGCAAGGCGGCGCTGGATGCCGTGTTCAAGCCCGACCCGCACTTCCTGGGGCCGAAGGAGCCCGGGATCGGGGAGGCCATGGCGGCGGACGGGCGTTGAGGGCGGGCGACCCCGGGCGGGTGCCCGGCGCTACAGAGAGCTGACCGGGGCGGTCTCGGCCGAGACCCAGTCGAGGTAGCGGGCGCTGCCCCGTAGCACCGGGATCGCGACGATCTCCGGAGTGTCGTAGTCGTGCGCCGCCAGGAGATGGGCCTCCAGTTCGTCGTAGCGCTCGACCGTCGTCTTGAACAGCAGCTGCCACTCCTCGGTGGTCTCGATGGCGTTCTGCCAGCGGTAGACCGAGGTGACGGGCGCGGAGATCTGTACGCAGGCGGCGAGCCGCGCCTCCACCGCGCCCTGCGCCAGGGAATGGGCCTTCTCCTCGCTGTCCGTCGTGGTCAGTACGGTCAGCGATGCCGGCGTCGTCACCTTCGGGCTCCCTCGGGGGTCGGTAATGGAGCGTGCTTGCTCCCTTCGTCGATTGTCGGGGGCGTCGCGGCGCGGCGCAGTACCTGGTGGTCAGACGCCGTACGGACGGACAGCCTTGGCGTCGCGCAGCGCGCGCCCCCACCAGACCAGCTGGTCGAGCAGCGCCTTGGCCGCCGCGTCGCAGCCCGCAGAGTCCTTGTGCCTGCCTTCGCCGTCGAACAGGGCACCCGCGTTGTGGAACGACACGGTTTCGCGGATGCCGACGGCGTGCAGCTCCGCGAAGACCTGCCTCAGGTGCTCGACGGCGCGCAGACCTCCGGAGACTCCGCCGTACGAGACGAAGGCGACGGGTTTGGCCTGCCACTCGGCGTGGTGCCAGTCGATGAGGTTCTTCAGCGGGGCCGGGTACGAGTGGTTGTACTCGGGGGTGACGACGACGAAGGCATCGGATTCCGCCAACCTGGGTGACACGGCCGCGAGTTGTGCTTGCGCATCGGCGTCGGGCCGGTAGGAGAGAGCGGTCGGGAGGTCGAGTTCCGCGACGTCGATCAGGTCGGTCTCGATGTCGGGGTGACCGGCGGTGTGCGAGAGGAACCAGTCCGAGACGACGGGGGCGAACCGTCCCTCGCGATTGCTGGCGAGGATGACCGCGATCTTCAGAGGTGCGGTGGAGGCGGTCGTGGATGCGATGGATGAGGGTGCTTCGGTGAGGTCCATACGGAGAGGCTCATATGTCAACCATGGTTGAGGTCAAGTCCTGTCCGTCGGGGCCCCCTCGCGCGCGGCGGCATACGGTGGATCGCATGACGACTTTCCCTCCCGCGCCCTTCCCGTACGCCGAGTTCAATGGGCGCCCGGCCACGGGGGCGGATCTACGGATTCCCGCCTTCCTCAACTACGGCCATTTCACGGCCATGCAGGTCAGAGGCGGAAAGGCACGCGGCCTCGCCCTGCATCTGGCCCGGCTGGACTCCGCCAATCAGGAGCTGTTCGAGCGCGGTCTCGACGGGGAGCGGGTCCGCGAGCTGATCCGGCACGCGCTGGACAGTGCCGGGGTACGGGACGCCTCGACCCGCGTGTACGGCTTCCTGGCGCCGGGCGACACGGAGACGACCGTGATGGTCACGGTGCGCGAGCCGGCACGGAAGTCCGCCGAACCGCACGCCCTGATGTCCGTTCCGTACGCCCGGACCGTGCCGCACATCAAGCGTCCCGGCGAGTTCGGCCAGACGTACTACGCGAGGCTCGCGGCACGCGCCGGTTTCGACGAGGCCCTGCTGACCACGCCGGGCGGTGCTGTGACGGAGGGTTCGATCACCAACATCGGTTTCTGGGACGGCACTTCGGTCGTCTGGCCCGATGCTCCTTCCCTGCCCGGCATCACCATGGCGCTGCTGGAGCAGGAGCTGCCCGGCGCAGGACTGGAGTCCGTACGCCGCCCGGTGACGCTGGACGGGCTGGCCGCGTTCCGGTCGGCGTTCATCACCAACTCGCAGGGCATCGCGCCGGTCCGGCGCATCGACGACACCGAGTTCACGGTGGACGAGGAGCTGATGAAGCGGATCGGGCAGGCGTACGACGGTGCACCGTGGGACACGATCTGACGCCCGGCCCCACCTGTGGGCCCGACAGCGATTTCCCCGGCGCCCACACCATCCACGCGGACACACAGCGCAAGGACAGGCCCGGTGAACTGCTCGACTTTCACCTGGGCGACGCCCCGTCGGCCTCGCGGATCTCGGACCTCGGGCCGCACCGTCGCCCCGGCCTGAGAGCGCCGCACCGCCGGACGCCACGGCACGAAACCGCCCCCGCCGGACCCAGGGGGGATGGGCCCGGCGAGGGCGGCGGCCGGGGGCGGCCTGGTTCACCGTCCCGTGGGGGGGGTGTCAGACGTGTGCCCGACACCCACAAAGTCATGCGTGTGATGCGCGTCACTCTCCTCCGGGGTGGCATCACCCAATCGGCACCGGGCGATGCGGGACCGGTCACCCTCGCCTCGATCACCGCTGTGACCTGCACACATACGGTTCGGCAAGGATGCCGCGCCGGGCCATTCGGGTGAAAGCTGACTTCATGTCAGCAGGCATGGGTGGCGGACCGCCCGTTAGCTCGAGGTCAGGACACACCTAATCGCGCAGTTGCCGGAGGAACCCCCCATGCGCCCTGCCCGCCTAGTGACCGGGACCGCCGCTTCCGCGGTCACCATAGCTGCGCTCGGCCTCTTCACCGCCGGGCCGTCCGCGTACGCAGTTGGTGCCGGCGCACTGCGGGACAGCTCGGCGACCGCACCACGGGCCAATGGCAAGCCGGAGGCGGAGACCGACGACGGCAGGGCGAACAACCCCGCCGGGTCCGGGCACGACACCCCCTTCGGCCTCAGCAATCCCTCCGGCCTCAATATCCCCTCGCTGCTCGACTCCGTCGGCGGGCTCAACGCCCTCTCCGGGCTCGACGCCCGCTCCGGGGACGAGGGGTCGGACGAGCGGGAGAGCCGAAAGCCGTACAAGGACGAGGGCTCGACAAAACACGACAGCTCGTCATCCGGACGCGACAACTCGTCCGGGCGTGAAAGCTCGTCCGGACGCGACGACTCCTCCGGAAACAACAACCACTCCGGGCGCGACAACTCGTCCGGTCACGACAGCTCGTCCGGGCGTGACAACTCGTCCGGACGCGACAACCAGTCCGGGCGTGACAACTCGTCCGAACCCAACGCCCCCAGCGGGCACGTCAAAACAGGCGTCGGCGGCAGCGTCCGGCCCGACACCACCCAGATCGCGGCGGGCGCCGGCGTACTCGCCGCGACCGCCGTCGGCGGAGCCTGGCTCCTGCGTCGCCGGGCGAGCGGCACGCAGGGAGCCGGCTGACGGCGACGGATTCACGTCTCCGTACCGCCTGGTTTCCGTCCCGGTGGCCGCGCGCCACCGGGACGGGACTGTCCCCGTACCGTCCCCATTTCGTCATCCGGAGGACGACCGTGTCCCAGAAGGCCAAGAGCTGGCTGCTGGTCGTCGCAGCGCTGGCCGGTATCTGGCTGATCCGTCACGGCGCCGGCGTCGAGCTGATCCCGCCCCAGCCGACCGCCGGCCAGGCCTTCGCGGGCGGCCCCGAGCCGCAGCCGGGGTCTCCGGTCGCCGAACCGCTGAAGCCCTCGGCGCCCGTACGCATCCGGATTCCGAGCATCCGGGTGGACGCACCGATGATGCGACTGGGACTCGGGGCCGACGGCAGTCTCGATGTGCCGCCTGCCGGGAACCGCAACGTCGTCGGCTGGTACCGGGACGGCACTCCGCCCGGCTCCAAGGGCAGCGCGATCGTCGCCGGTCATGTCGACAACGCACAGGGACCGTCGGTCTTTTACAACCTGGGCACTCTGCAGAAGGGCAGCACCGTCGAGGTGGTCCGCCGGGACGGGCGTACCGCCGTCTTCTCACTCGACGCGATCGAGGTCTACGAGAGCAAGAACTTCCCCGACAAGCGGGTGTACGGCGCCTCGCCCTACGCCTCGCTGCGGCTGATCACCTGCGGCGGCGGATTCTCGAAGAGGACGGGTTACCAGGGCAATGTGGTGGCGTACGCGCACCTCACCGCGGTGCGGTGAACCCGGCCGCCCGCCGCCGTCGTCATGCCGCCCACTGGTCGAACGCCAACTTGGCAACCAGCGAGAACACCACGACCAGCAGTACCCCGCGGACGAACTCGCTGCCCTTCCTGAGCGCCATCCGCGCCCCAATCAGCCCGCCTGCCAGGTTGAACACCGCCATCAGCGCGGCCAGTTGCCACATCACGCTGCCCTGGTAGGCGAACATCGCCAGCGCCCCGCCGTTGGTGCAGACGTTGACGATCTTGGCGGTGGCGGACGCCGTCACCAGATCGAGGTGGAGCACCGCGGTCAGCGCCAGCACCAGGAACGTACCGGTGCCGGGGCCGAACAGCCCGTCGTAGAAGCCGATGCCGCCGCCGACCAGCACGATCGCGGTGACGGTGCGGGCCCGGGTGACCTTGTGCCGCGTACCGTCGTCCGTCGCCCTGCCGAACGAGGGCCGCAGCATCACGAACGCCGCGACCGCCAGCAGCACAACCATGATGACCGGGCGCAGCACCTCGCTGCTGATCCCGGCCGCGAAGAACGCACCGGCCATCGATCCGGCCAGCGCCGCGAGCCCGATCCGCAGGGCCGTCCCGACCTTCACCGGCGCCTTGCGTACATACGTCACGGCGGCACCCGACGTACCGACGATCGCGACCGCCTTGTTCGTGCCGAGGACGTGCGCGGCCGGGACGTGCGGCAGGCCCAGCAGCAGGGCGGGCAGCAGGAGCAGTCCGCCGCCACCGACGACCGCGTCGATCCAGCCGGCCGCGGCCGCGGCGAGGCAGAGGACGACCAGAGTGGTGAGTGCTATGTCGGGCATGATCGCGACCCTAAGGAGACGATGCGTGCCCCGTCCAACGACTTCGGCCGGATCGCGGGAAAGTTGAGCCAACTCTGAGGTTCCCGGGCTTCCGGGCCCTCGCGGGCCCGGCGGAATCCGGCCCGTCCGGCCCGTCCAATCGGCCCGTCCGGCCCGTCCGACCGGCCGGTGTGCCGCGGTCTTACGCTTGGTCCATGAGCCAGGGCTGGAACGCGAGCGACATCCCCGATCAGAGCGGCCGTACGGCCGTGGTCACCGGAGCCAACAGCGGCATCGGACTGATCACAGCACGGGAACTGGCCCGGCACGGCGCGCGGGTGCTGCTCGCCTGCCGTGACGAGACACGCGGCAAGGAGGCCGAATCCCGCATCCGGACGGCCGTGACCGGCGCGGACGTGGAGTTCGTACCGCTCGATCTGGCCGATCTCGATTCCGTACGCAAGTTCGCCGCGGCCCACACGCCCGACCGGATCGATCTGCTGATCAACAACGCGGGCGTAATGGCCCTTCCGTACGGGAGGACGACCGACGGCTTCGAGAGGCAGTTCGGCGTCAACCACCTCGGGCACTTCGCCCTCACCGGACTGCTGCTCCCGAAGCTGCTCGGCACCCCCGGGGCGCGCGTGGTGAGCGTCTCCAGCGGCATGCACGCCCTGTCCAACATCGACATGGGGGATCTCAACAGCGAGCGGAACTACCGCCGTTGGATCTCCTACGGTCGCTCGAAGACCGCCAATCTGCTCTTCATCCACGAGCTGGCGCGGCGGCTTTCGGTGGCCGGTTCCGAGGTGCTGGCCGCCGCGGCGCACCCCGGCTACGCGGCGACCAATCTGCAGACGGCGGGCGCCCGGATGGAGAACCGCAAGGCGGCACAACGGGTGGTCGAGCTCGGCAACCGGATCATCGCCCAGCCCGCGTCGTCCGGTGCGCTGCCCATCCTGTACGCGGCCACCGCTCCCGGCGTACGCCCCGACTCGTTCACCGGGCCGAGGCTGCTCGGCTGGCGCGGTGCGCCCGCCCCGTCCTGGCGGGCCGGCTGGACGCTGAACAATGTGGCGAGCGAACGGCTCTGGGTGGCGTCCGAGCAGCTCACAGGGATGTCGTATCCGGGCCTCACACCCTGAGGACCGCTCCCCCGTCCAACCGGCACATGGGAGGCGGCCGGGCTGCGCAGAACTCATCGGTCCCGCGAAGAAAACGTCTGCCCTCCGGTGTCAGGACATGGCGAGCGGTGCGCCGCCCCGCAGCAGTGATCCGCCCAGCGGGGTCAGTGTGTGCAGTACCGAGCTGCCGTGCCGCAGGGTGTGGATCAGGCCGGCTTCACGCAGTACACAGGCGTGCTGGCTCGCCGAGGCGAGGGAAACTCCTGCCCGGCGGGCGAGTTCGCTGGTCGTGCATCCGTTGCCGATGGCTCTCAGGATCGTCGAGCGGGTATTGCCGAGGAGCCGGCCGAGCCAGGGCCCTGGTTCGGCGAAGACCGGGGCGCGGGAGTGGGTGACCGGATAGACGAGGACCGGCGGGAGCTGCGGGTCGCGGTGGACGACCGGCGTGACGCGGCAGAAGTAGGACGGCTGGAGCAATAACCCCCTTCCGTCCAGGCGGAGTTCACGGTCGACGGGGTAGTCCGCCTCCAGTACGGGTGCCCGCCAGCGGATCATGGGCGGGAGGGAGGCCAGCAGTTCTTCCGCCCCGCCGTCCAGGAGAGCGCGGCCTCGGACGGCGCGGTCGGCCTCGACGCTGGCCTGGATGTGCGGCCAGTACGGTTCGATCGCGGCGCGGTGATAACTGCGCAGGGCACCGATGAGCCGGCCGAGCACCTCGGCGCGCCCGTCCGGGGTGCGGCCCGCCTCGCGGCGTTCGGCGCTCAGCAGGGCAAGTTCGGCGCGGATCCGCCGGAGCGGGGTGTCGCGCAAGGCTTCAATTCCGGCGTCGAAGCCGTACGGCTCACTACTTTCCTGAGAAGGCGTCAGAAAGTCCGGGAAATAGCCACGCGGTGGAATCACGGTGGCCAGCAGACGTACTTCACCACTCAGCCTGGGCCGGGTTTCCGTACGCCATTTCCCGAACACCGTGGAACCGCGCCGGTCCCTCAGTCGATGGAAACTCAGAATGGTTTCCCACAGCGCATCCGGCCGGGTAGCCATCCGCACCCTGGAAAGGTCCACTCCGGACATATGGATACGCAGCACCGAACCCCCACCTGTTGCACCCGCAATTCCCCCCACTCAAGGGTAGGTGATCCGTAACAACACGTCACCACGGGGTTTCGGCCAGAGGTGAAACGTCTCGCCTCCACATGCCGTCTCCAGAAATGCTGTACGCCGTCGGGTACGAATCCGGAGCCACCGGCAAGAGCGAGTGAAGGCCGTGGGGGGTTTTGCTCGTTCGGCGGCGGTCGGCGACGGAGCGGCTCCGTACCCGACGGGGGTAAGCCGGGTGCGGCTCATGGATGGGGATCCATGGGCCGCACCCCGGTCCGTTCCCGGCCCATGCCTTTGCGCATGGAGCGAACTTTGCGTATTGAACGAAGAAAAGGCACAACGTCGAACAGCCATTTTCCCCAGAACAAAACGAAACGGCGGCATCCCCGTACAGGGCGTCGCCGCCTCTGGGAGTTCCGGAGTCGCCGTCGAGTCGGTGAGGGTACGGGTGAACCGACGACGGCTCCGGAGTCAGGGGGTGTGGTGCCGGGTCAGCGGCTGTCACTGCCCTTCGAGTCCGCCGCAGCCCGGCCCGCCTCCAGGCGGGCGACGGGGATGCGGAACGGGGAGCAGGACACGTAGTCCAGGCCCACCTCGTGGAAGAAGTGCACCGACTCCGGGTCGCCGCCGTGCTCGCCGCAGACGCCGAGCTTCAGGTCCGGGCGGGTGGCCCGGCCGGCCTCGACCGCGCTGCGGACCAGGGATCCCACACCGTCCTTGTCGATCGTCTCGAACGGCGACACCCCGAAGATGCCCTTTTCCAGGTACGCGGTGAAGAACGAGGCCTCCACGTCGTCACGGGAGAAGCCCCACACCGTCTGGGTCAGGTCGTTCGTGCCGAAGGAGAAGAACTGTGCGGCCTCGGCGATCTGACCGGCGGTCAGCGCGGCGCGCGGCAACTCGATCATCGTGCCGATGGTGAGCTTCAGCCGGGTGCCGGTAGCGGCCTCGACCTCGGCGATGACCTGGTCGGCCTCCTCGCGGACGATCTCCAGCTCCTGGACCGTGCCGACGAGCGGAATCATGATCTCGGCGCGCGGGTCGCCCTTGGCGTTCTTGCGTTCGGCCGCGGCCTCGGCGATCGCCCGTACCTGCATGGCGAACAGGCCGGGGATGACGAGACCGAGACGGACCCCGCGCAGACCGAGCATCGGATTCTGCTCGTGCAGCTTGTGCACGGCCTGGAGCAGACGCAGGTCGTTCTCGTTCGCGTCCTTGCGGGACTCGGCGAGCGCGACCCGCACCGAGAGCTCGGTGATGTCGGGCAGGAACTCGTGCAGCGGCGGGTCGAGCAGCCGTACGGTGACGGGCAGTCCGTCCATCGCCTCGAACAGCTCGATGAAGTCGGCCTTCTGGAGCGGAAGCAGCTCGTCCAGCGCGGTCTCGCGCTCGGCGTCGGTGTCCGCGAGGATCAGCTTCTCGACCATCTCGCGGCGCTCGCCGAGGAACATGTGCTCGGTACGGCACAGGCCGATGCCCTGGGCACCGAAGCGGCGGGCGCGCAGCGCGTCCTCGGCGTTGTCGGCGTTGGCCCGCACCCGCAGCCGGCGCACCCGGTCCGCGTACGCCATGATCCGGTGCACGGCGGCGACCAGTTCGTCGGCGTCGTCGGCGCCCGCGTGCATCCGGCCCTCGAAGTACTCGACGACCGGGGACGGCACGACGGGGACCTCACCGAGGTACACCTTGCCGGTGGAGCCGTCGATGGAGACGACGTCGCCCTCCTCGATGACCCGGCCGCCCACCGTCATCCGGCGGCGCTTGGTGTCGACTTCGAGGTCCTCGGCGCCGCAGACACAGGTCTTGCCCATGCCGCGTGCGACGACGGCGGCGTGCGAGGTCTTGCCGCCGCGCGAGGTCAGGATGCCCTCGGCCGCGATCATGCCGTCGAGGTCGTCGGGGTTGGTCTCGCGGCGGATGAGGATGACCTTCTCGCCGGACCGGGACCACTTCACCGCGGTGTACGAGTCGAAGACGGCCTTGCCGACCGCGGCGCCCGGCGACGCGGCGATGCCACGGCCGAGCAGCTCGGTCCTGGCCTCGTCGTCGAAGCGCGGGAACATCAGCTGCGCGAGCTGCGCCCCGTTGACCCGCTGGAGCGCCTCGGCCTCGTCGATCAGGCCCTGGTCGACGAGCTGCGTGGCGATCCGGAAGGCGGCACCGGCGGTGCGCTTGCCGACCCGGGTCTGGAGCATCCACAGCCGGCCGCGCTCGATGGTGAACTCGATGTCGCACAGGTCCTTGTAGTGCGTTTCGAGGGCTTCCATGATCTGCATCAGCTGGTCGTACGACTTCTTGTCGATCGACTCCAGCTCGGCGAGCGGCACGGTGTTGCGGATACCCGCGACGACGTCCTCGCCCTGCGCGTTCTGCAGGTAGTCGCCGTAGACGCCCTGGTGGCCACTGGCCGGGTCGCGGGTGAACGCGACACCCGTACCGGAGTCGGGACCGAGGTTGCCGAAGACCATCGAGCAGATGTTGACGGCCGTGCCGAGGTCGCCGGGAATGCGCTCCTGACGACGGTAGAGCTTGGCCCGGTCGGTGTTCCACGAGTCGAAGACGGCCTTTATGGCCAGGTCCATCTGCTCGCGCGGGTCCTGCGGGAAGTCACGCCCGGCGTCCCGCGAGACGATCTTCTTGAACCGCTTGACCAGCTTCTTCAGGTCGGCCGCGTCGAGATCCACATCGACCGTGACACCCTTGGCCTCCTTCGCCGCCTCCAGCGCCTCCTCGAAGAGGTCACCGTCGACACCGAGGACGGTCTTGCCGAACATCTGGATGAGGCGGCGGTAGGAGTCCCACGCGAACCGCTCGTCGCCGGCCTGTGCGGTGAGACCGACCACGGACTCGTCGGAGAGGCCGATGTTGAGGACCGTGTCCATCATGCCGGGCATCGAGAACTTCGCGCCGGAGCGGACCGAGACCAGCAGCGGGTCGTCCGCCTGGCCGAGCTTCTTGCCCATCCGCGCCTCAAGGGCGTCGAGATGCGCGCTGACCTCGTCGCGCAGCTCCGTCGGCTCCTCGCCACTGTCGAGGTAGACCTTGCACGCCTCGGTGGTGATGGTGAAGCCCGGAGGGACTGGGAGCCCGAGATTGGTCATCTCGGCGAGGTTGGCACCCTTCCCGCCGAGCAGGTCCTTCAGATCCTTGTTGCCTTCGGTGAAGTCATAAACGAACTTCTGGCCCTGGGGCTCCCGGGATTCCGGGGTGGGTACGTGGGGATCTTTGTTTTCCGACACGGGTCTCGACTCCTCGAGGACGCGGTGGCTGCCCTGACGGCGAGGAACATACCCAGATCGAAGGTGTCTGGGTACGTCCACTTGCGCGTCATGAGGCCTCAACCACCCGTCCGCCAGCAGATCGAAAGTGACATGACCAGTCCCTCGATCGATTGAATGCCTTCACTTCTTGAATGAATAAGCACTCAGTGCAACTGGAATCCCGAGACTCAACCACACAGCGCAACGGAAGCGTCGATCGATCAAAATGGAGTCCCCTGGCACCGAGTGCCACCATTTGAGAAGTGCAGCTCCCAAATTCACGCTCATTTGAGCGACATGATTCTCAGGGTGGCGAGAATCACTCTACGATCGGCGCTCAGATGTCACCATCCGGACGGTCGAGGGGCGGCCGATGGTCACCCTTTGGTCATCCAGGTACAGCCGATTGTGAGCAGATTCGGCACGCGATGCCCCGCGCGGGCGCTTCAAGGCTCAGCCTTGGCCGAATATCGCCAAATCCGACTCGATGTAGCGCTCAAATGAGCGGTGTAAATCAAGAGGCACGCGGTGCCTGTGGTGCCGCGTGCCTCTTGAGGGGCTCCGGAGAGCCGGGGAAGCAGTGGAGGGCCCCGTCAGGCCCTCGTCAGGCCCTCGTCAGGCCCTCGTCAGGCCCTCGTCAGGCCCCGGGGGCCTCTCAGCCGCCCGAGGTGTCCAGTTCCGCGTCCGCGCTCACGCCCGCGCAGTCGTACGGGTCCTTCAGCCAGCCGTCCGGCAGGACCACCCGGTTGTTGCCCGAGGTGCGCCCGCGCGGCCCGTCCGCGCCGTCCGGCCACGGCTGGTCCAGGTCCAGCTCCTGCAGCTGACCGCCCAGCTCCTCCAGCGACGAGGTGATCGCCAGCTTCTTGCGCATCTCGGAGCCGACCGAGAAGCCCTTGAGGTACCAGGCGACATGCTTGCGGAAGTCGATCACGCCACGGGTCTCGTCACCGATCCACTCCCCCAGCAGCGTCGCGTGCCGCAGCATGACGCCGGCGACCTCGCGCAGACCGGGCGCCGCCCCGGTACGGGGTTGGTCCGAGCCGGGGGCGTGCGCAGTCGCTGTGGGGAGGTGGTTGCCATGGGGTGCCGGCGCCCGCCTCGTCTCCGTACCTTCGAACGCGCGCACCAGGTCACCGAAGAGCCAGGGGCGACCCAGGCAGCCGCGGCCCACGACCACGCCGTCACAGCCGGTCTCGCGCATCATCCGGCGGGCATCGTCCGCGCACCAGATGTCGCCGTTACCGAGGACGGGGATCTCCGGGACGTGCTCCTTGAGGCGGGCGATGGCGTCCCAGTCGGCGGTGCCGCCGTAGTGCTGGGCAGCCGTCCTGCCGTGCAGGGCGACGGCCGTGACGCCCTCCTCCACCGCGATCCGGCCCGCGTCGAGGTAGGTGATGTGGTCGTCGTCGATGCCCTTGCGCATCTTGATGGTGACCGGCAGATCGCCCGCGTTGGAGACCGCCTGGTTGAGGATCGCGCGCAGCAGCGGCCGCTTGTACGGGAGCGCCGAGCCACCGCCCTTGCGGGTCACCTTGGGGACCGGGCAGCCGAAGTTCAGGTCGATGTGGTCGGCGAGGTTCTCGTCGACGATCATGCGGACGGCCTTGCCGACGGTGACCGGGTCCACTCCGTACAGCTGGATCGAGCGCGGGGTCTCGCTCGCGTCGAAGTGGATGAGCTGCATGGTCTTCTCATTGCGCTCGACCAGCGCCCGCGTGGTGATCATCTCACTGACGAACAACCCCTTACCGCCGGAGAACTCCCGGCACAGGGTGCGGAACGGGGCGTTGGTGATGCCGGCCATGGGGGCGAGCACCACGGGCGGCTGCACCGTGTGGGGGCCGATCCGGAGCAGCGGGAGCGAGGGAGCGAGCGTGGTCATTGCTCCATTGTCGCGTACGACGCGCAGCGGCCCGTCGGCAAAGTTCACCGGCCACTCTTGACCGTACTATCCACGTATGCCCGAGTTGAGCCCCCGCAGACGGCAGCTGGTGCTGGCGATCTGCTGCATGAGTCTGCTGATCGTCAGTCTCGACAACACCGTCCTCAATGTCGCCCTGCCCTCCATTCAGAAGGAACTGCACGCCACCGTCGCGGGAATGCAGTGGACGATCGACGCCTACACCCTCGTCCTCGCCTCGCTGCTGATGCTCGCGGGCTCCACCGCCGACCGGATAGGGCGCCGGAAGATCTTCAAGATCGGGCTCGTCCTCTTCACCCTCGGCTCGGTGCTCTGCTCCCTGGCGCCGAACCTGGAGTCGCTGGTGGCGTTCCGGATGGTGCAGGCGGTGGGCGGCTCGATGCTCAACCCTGTCGCCATGTCGATCATCACCAACACCTTCACCGACCCGCGCGAGCGGGCCCGCGCCATCGGGGTGTGGGGCGGTGTCGTCGGCATCTCCATGGCGGCGGGCCCGGTGGTCGGCGGCCTGCTGGTGGACTCGGTCGGCTGGCGGTCGATCTTCTGGATCAATCTGCCGGTCGGTCTCGCCGCGCTGCTGCTCACCTGGCGGTACGTCCCCGAGTCCCGCGCCCCGAAGCCGCGCCGCCCCGATCCTGTGGGGCAGCTGCTGGTGATCGGGCTGCTCGGTTCGCTGACGTACGCGATCATCGAGGCGCCCTCGGCGGGCTTGGGCTCGCCGCGGATCCTGGTGTTCGCCGTGTTCGCCGTGTGCTCGCTCGTCGGGCTGCTGCTGTACGAGCCGAGACGCGCCCAGCCCCTCCTTGATCTGCGGTTCTTCCGCAGCGCCCCGTTCAGCGGTGCCACCGCCATAGCGGTCTGCGCCTTCGCCGCACTGAGCGGGTTCCTCTTCCTCAACACGCTGTATCTGCAGAACGTGCGCGGTCTGAGCGCTCTGCATGCCGGTCTGTACATGCTGCCGATGGCGGCCCTGACCTTTGTCTGCGCACCGCTGTCGGGCCGGCTCGTCGCAAGCCGGGGGCCGCGGCTGTCGCTGCTGGTGGCGGGCGTGGCCATGACGGCGTGCGGGCTGTTGTTCGCCGCGTTCGACGCCGAGACGGACGACGTCCTGCTGTTCACCGGCTATGTGCTGTTCGGCCTCGGCTTCGGCATGGTGAACGCGCCGATCACCAACACGGCCGTCTCCGGGATGCCGCGCTCACAGGCCGGTGTGGCGGCGGCGGTCGCCTCGACCAGCCGGCAGATCGGCGGAACGCTCGGGGTCGCCGTGATCGGTGCGGTGCTGGCGGCGGGCGTGGCCGGTACCGGGTCGCCGCGCGGCGCCGAGTACGCGGCCGCTTTCGTGGACGCGAGCAAGCCCGCCTGGTGGGTCCTCGCCGGGTGCGGGCTGTGTGTCCTGCTGGTGGGGGCGCTGACCAGCGGGCACTGGGCGCTGGAGACGGCGCGTCGGACCGCGGAGCGGCTGGAAGCGCCGACGAATGTCCCCGCCAGGGATCAGGCGTCGGCGGGTTCCAGGGCCTGAAGGCGTGGCAGCCGCTGCCTGGTCTCGTCGTCGGCGGGCGCGTACGCGCTGGTGCCGGCGTTCACCGTGTGGCGCGAGTGGTCCGGCCGCGGTCATGCTGACGGTGCTGCTGAGTCTGCGACTGCCGCGCAGCGTGGCGTGAGCGCGGGGCGCAACGGGGCACGGACAAGGGCGTGGGCCCGGATCACTCCAGGTGATCCGGGCCCACGGTCGTACGGGTGATGAGGGGGCGTCAGCTCTGTGCCGGGGTGTCCTGCTCGGACGCACTCGGCTGCGCGGAGTCGTCGGGCGACGGCCCGGCCTGCGCGGCGGACGAAGCCGCCTGCGCGGAGCCCGGTACCGACTGCGCGCGCTCACGCATCTTGCGCAGCAGCTCCTGCTTCTGGTCGGCAGCCGCCTTGCGGTCGGCATTGCGCGCAGGGTCCCCGCCCTGCTGCTCGGCACGGGACAGCTTCTTGCGCTGTCCGCCCACACCGAGGAGGTTGTTGCGGCTCTTGGCCACGGCGTTCTCCCATTCGTGGTGAGAAGTGAGGTTTGAAGCAACCTGGAATCGATCCGATGGGCGGCGGGTGGTCGGACCCGCCGCGCTCTCACTCGTAGATCTGGAAGAACGAAGACATGCCGGAAACCGTACCCCGGCCCCGTCGGCCGCCGCACCCGGTTTTCGGCGCGGGCGGGTGGAGCGCCCAATAATGGACTGGCAGATATTGAAATCCGTCACCCGTCATGCCATGGCTGCGACAACCTCTTCGAGGTCGGCGCCGCCACGATCGACGCCCTGCGCGAGATCGCCGAACAGAGGGGCGTCACGGCCGCGCAGATCGCCATCGCCCGGTTCCTCGCCGGGGGTATGGACATCGTGCCGCTCGCCGGTGCCCGCCATCACGGCCGAGTTCACCGCCGTGTCGGACCTGCTGCTGCGCGGCCTGCGCGCGTAATCCCCCTTCGCGCGTAACGGCCCTGCGCGCTGGGGGAGTCGACTCGGGCGGCCCGCTCAGGCGGTCGGGTCGACCGTCGCCCGGTGGGCCTCGGCGAGATGTTCCTCGGCCTTGAGCCAGGGCAGGAACTGGACGCCCTTGCCCCAGTCGCAGGTGTCGCAGCTCAGCTGCCGCTGCATGCCCGACTTCCGTACATGGACGACATGTTCACGGCCGTGCTGATCCCATCTGCTGACCTTGCTCGTGGTCATGGACGGCATCCGAGCCTCCTGTTGACGCGTTGACGCAACTGCGCAGCGTGGACAGTGTGCAACGAAGCCCCCGGTTCCGTACGAGAACCGGGGGCTTCGCCGTGAAACCGTGGTGCGTCAGCAGCCCAGCAGACGGGCGCCGAGGTACGCCTGGATCTGGTCCAGGGAGACGCGCTCCTGCTTCATCGTGTCGCGCTCGCGCACAGTCACCGCGTTGTCGTCGAGGGTGTCGAAGTCGACGGTGACGCAGAACGGCGTACCGATCTCGTCCTGACGACGGTAGCGGCGGCCGATGGCACCCGCGTCGTCGAACTCGATGTTCCAGTTCTTCCGCAGGTCGGCCGCCAGGCCCTTGGCCTTCGGCGACAGCTGCGGGTTGCGGGACAGCGGCAGGACGGCGACCTTGACCGGCGCGAGGCGCGGGTCGAGACGCATCACGGTGCGCTTCTCCATGACGCCCTTGGCGTTGGGCGCCTCGTCCTCGATGTAGGCGTCGAGGAGGAAGGCGAGCATCGCGCGGCCGACACCGGCTGCAGGCTCGATGACGTACGGAGTCCAGCGCTCGCCGGCCTCCTGGTCGAAGAAGGACAGGTCCGTGCCCGAGGCCTTGGAGTGCGCCTTGAGGTCGTAGTCCGTACGGTTGGCGACGCCCTCCAGCTCGCCCCACTCGCTGCCGCCGAAGCGGAAGCGGTACTCGATGTCAGCGGTGCGCTTGGAGTAGTGCGAGAGCTTCTCCTGCGGGTGCTCGAACCACCGCATGTTCTCCTCGCGCAGACCCAGGCCGGTGTACCAGTTCCAGCGCTGCTCCATCCAGTATTCCTGCCACTCCTCGTCCTCGCCCGGCTTGACGAAGAACTCCATCTCCATCTGCTCGAACTCGCGGGTGCGGAAGATGAAGTTGCCCGGAGTGATCTCGTTCCGGAAGGACTTGCCCATCTGGGCGATACCGAACGGCGGCTTCCTGCGCGAAGTCTGCTGCACCTGGCCGAAGTTGGTGAAGATGCCCTGGGCGGTCTCGGGACGCAGGTAGGCGACCGAGCCGGAGTCCTGGGTCGGGCCGAGGTGGGTGGAGAGCAGACCCGAGAACTGCTTGGGCTCGGTGAAGGTGCCCTTGTTGCCGCAGTTGGGGCAGTTGAGCTCGGCCAGGCCGTTCACGGGCGCGTGGCCGTGCTTCTCCTCGTACGCCTCCTCCAGGTGGTCGGCGCGGAAGCGCTTGTGACAGGAGGTGCACTCGGTCAGCGGGTCGGTGAACGTGGCGACGTGGCCGGAGGCCACCCACACCTCGGGGGCCAGGACGACCGACGAGTCGATTCCGACCACATCTTCGCGCGAGGTGACCATGTAGCGCCACCACTGGCGCTTGAGGTTCTCCTTCAGCTCGACGCCCAGCGGCCCGTAATCCCAGGCGGCACGCTGACCACCGTAGATCTCACTGCAGGGATAGACGAAGCCACGGCGCTTGCTCAGGCTGACGATGGAGTCGATCTTGTCGGCGGCCACGGTGCTCTCTTCATTACGACGACGAAACTGGACAAGGGTGGCGCGAAGCGCCTCGTGGGGGGGGTGGTGGTCGTGAGACGGGCGGGCGAATGCTTCAGATTACCGGCGGGCACGCCCCTTGGATCAAATCGGTACCGGCACGGTCGGCCGAGCGGTCACCTCAGCGCCCTTGTTGACAATCGTTTCCAGTTTTGTTGAAAATGACTGTCATGAACGTAAGCCGCCTCATACCCACCGCCGCCGTCGCCGGCACCGTCGTCCTCGGCCTCACCGCCCTCACCGCCTGCTCCGCCTCGGATGCCGTCGGCCACAAGAACGGCGACAAGCTGAACGTGGTGGCTTCGTTCTATCCGATGCAGTTCCTGGCCGAGCAGATAGGCGGGAAGCACGTCTCCGTCACCACGCTGACCAAGCCGGGCGTCGAGCCGCACGATCTGGAGCTCACCCCGCGGCAGATCGGCGGACTCGGCGACGCCGACTACGTCCTGTACCTCAAGGGCATCCAGCCCGCCGTCGACGACGCCATCAAGCAGTCCGGCTCGAAGGACGCCGTCGACGCCTCGAAGCTCACCTCGCTGGAAGACCACGGCACCGAGACCGGCGCCGACGAACACGGTCATGAGCACCACGGCGACGAGGCCGGAGCCGACCCCCACATATGGCTGGACCCGGTGAAGTACGCCGAGGTCGCCAAGGGCGTCGGGAAGTCCCTGGAGAAGACCGACCCCGACCACGCCGCGGACTACCGCAAGAACACGGACGCGCTGGTCAACAAGCTCGACGCGCTGAACACGGCGTACGAGACGGGTCTGAAGGACACCACGACCAAGACCTTCATCACCACCCACTCCGCCTTCGGGTACCTCGCCGAGCGCTACGGCCTCACCCAGGAGGGCATCGCCGGCGTCGACCCCGAGGCCGAGCCCAGCCCCGCCCGGATCAACGAGATCCACACCATCGCGGAGAAGAACAAGGTCAGCACCGTATTCTTCGAGACGCTCGCCAGCGACAAGACCGCGAAGACCCTCGCCAAGGACACCGGCCTGAAGACCGACGTCCTGGACCCGCTGGAGGGAATCACGGACAAGTCCAAGGGCGCCGACTACATCGAAGTCATGCAGTCCAACCTCGCGGCCCTGCAGAAGGCGCTCGGCGCCAAGTGACCCACGCAACACCCGCCACAGCAGCATCGGAGGCGCTCATGCCCGAGCCCGGGAGCACCACGACGGACCCCGTGATAGCCCTGCGCGGCGCCACGGCCACGCTCGGCGCGCGTCCGGTGCTGCGCGGCATCGACCTGTCCGTCCACCGCGGCGAGGTCGTCGCCCTGCTCGGCGCCAACGGCTCGGGCAAGTCGACCGCCGTACGCTCCGTCATCGGCCAGGTCCCGCTCACCGGCGGCTCCATCGAGCTGTTCGGCACCCCGCTGCGCCGCTTCCGCGCCTGGGCGCGCATCGGTTACGTACCCCAGCGCACCACGGCAGCCGGCGGCGTCCCCGCCACGATCCGTGAGGTCGTCTCCTCCGGGCGCCTCTCCCGTACGAAGCTGGGCCTGCTCCGCAAGGCCGACCGGGCCGCCGTCGACCGGGCCATCGGCCTCGTGGGCCTCGCCGACCGGGCCAAGGACTCGGTGGACGCGCTCTCCGGCGGGCAGCACCAGCGGGTGCTGATCGCCCGGGCGCTGGCCGCCGAACCGGAGCTGCTGATCATGGACGAGCCGATGGCCGGCGTCGACCTGGCCAGCCAGGAGATCCTTGCCACGACGCTCCGCGAACAAGTCGCGGCCGGCACCACGGTGCTGCTCGTGCTGCATGAGCTCGGCCCGCTGGAGCCGCTGATCGACCGCGCGATCGTGCTGCGCGACGGCTGTGTGATGCACGACGGGCCGCCCCCGAAGGCACTGGGCCAGCACGCCCTGCCCGGACACGACCATGTACACCCCCACGCGGCCTCCGAGCCCGTCAGGACGGGACTGCTGAGCTGATCATGGAATTCCTCAACCCCCCGTTCATGCAGCGGGCCCTGCTCGCCGCCGTACTGGTCGGTGTCATCGCCCCCGCCGTCGGCATCTACCTCGTCCAGCGCCGCCAGGCCCTGATGGGCGACGGCATCGGCCATATCGCGATGACCGGCGTCGGCCTCGGCTTCCTGCTCTCCACCAGCCCGGTGTGGATGGCCACGGCGGTCGCCGTCGTCGGCTCCGTCGGGATGGAGCTGATCCGCTGGTACGGGCGTACCCGCGGCGACATCGCGCTGGCCATGCTGTTCTACGGCGGTATGGCGGGTGGTGTCCTGCTGATCAACCTCTCCGACACCGGCTCCAACGCCAACCTCACCTCGTATCTCTTCGGCTCTCTCTCCACGGTCTCCACCGAGGACATCACCGCGATCTGTCTGCTGGCCGCCTTCGTGCTGCTGGTGACGCTGGGGCTGCGCAGGCAGCTCTTCGCCGTCAGCCAGGACGAGGAGTTCGCCCGGGTCACCGGCCTGCCGGTGCGCGCGCTGAATCTGCTGGTCGCCGTGACGGCGGCGGTGACCGTCACCGTGGCGATGCGGGTCGTCGGGCTGCTGCTGGTCAGCGCGCTGATGGTGGTGCCGGTCGCGGCCGCGCAGCAGATCTCCAGGTCCTTCAAGGTGACGTTCGTGCTGTCCGTCGTCATCGGTACCGCGGTGACCCTGGCCGGCACCGTGACCTCGTACTACCAGGACGTCCCGCCCGGCGCGACGATCGTGCTGCTGGCCATCGTGGTCTTCGTCGTTCTGACGCTGCTCGCGACCCCGCTGGCCAGAAGGCGCGCACGCCGGAGCGAAGCGGCGTCCAAGGAGTGCACTCTTGAGGTATCGGCCTCCCGCCCGGCCACGGACGAACTCCGAGTTTGACCATGGCGCCCGGACGGGCTGGCACAATGGCCCGACAACAGGTACGGGCGACACGAGGAGGCTGCTGTGGCGACGGCGCCGATCAGTGGAACGAACGCAGCCCCGGTACGCGGCCGGTCGACCCGGCAGCGGGCGGCGGTGGCGGCGGCGCTCGATGAGGTGGACGAGTTCCGCAGCGCCCAGGAGCTGCACGATGTGCTCAAGCACCGCGGTGACTCGGTCGGGCTGACCACCGTCTACCGCACGCTTCAGTCCCTCGCCGATGCGGGCGAGGTCGATGTGCTGCGCACCACGGACGGCGAGTCCGTGTACCGGCGCTGCTCGACCGGCGACCACCACCACCATCTGGTGTGCCGGATGTGCGGCAAGGCCGTGGAGGTCGAGGGGCCCGCGGTGGAGCAGTGGGCGGAGACGATCGCCGCGCAGCACGGGTATGTGAACGTGGCCCACACGGTGGAGATCTTCGGAACATGTGTGGAGTGCGCGGACGCGAAGGAGTGAGGACGACGGCCCGGGGGCTCCGCCCCGGGCCCGCGCCGCTCAGCTCGTCGGTTCCTTGGCCGCCTCCACCGCACCGCCGAAGCGCCGGTCCCGCTGGGCGTACTCCAAGCAGGCTCGCCACAGATCGCGGCGGTCGAAGTCCGGCCAGAGCACGTCCTGGAAGACCATCTCGGCGTATGCGCTCTGCCAGATCAGGTAGTTGGACGTGCGCTGCTCGCCGCTGGGGCGGACGAAGAGGTCGACGTCCGGCATGTCCGGGTAGTAGATGTACTTCGCGAACGTCTTCTCGTTGACCTTGGACGGGTCCAGCTTCCCGGCCGCGACATCCTGCGCGATGCGCTGCGCGGCGTCGGCGATCTCGGCACGGCCGCCGTAGTTGACGCAGAAGTACAGCGTCATCCTGTCGTTGTCCTTCGTCTGCTCCTGGGCGACCTGGAGCTCCTGGACGACGGACTTCCACAGCTTCGGCATGCGCCCCACCCAGCGGATGCGGATGCCCAGTTCGTCCATCTCGTCGCGGCGGCGGCGGATGACGTCCCGGTTGAAGTTCATCAGGAACTTCACTTCCTCCGGGGACCGCTTCCAGTTCTCGGTGGAGAACGCGTACAGCGAGAGGTTCTTGACGCCCATCTCGATGCAGCCCTTGAGGACGTCCATCACGACGCCCTCGCCGATCTTGTGGCCCTCGGTGCGCGGGAGGCCGCGTTCCTTGGCCCAGCGGCCGTTGCCGTCCATCACGACGGCGACGTGCTTGGGCACCAGCTCGCCGGGGATCTTCGGGGGCGTGGCACCGGAAGGGTGCGGCTCCGGGGTTTTGTAGTCGCGCCGGTTACGGCCGCCGAGAATCCCGCGTACTGCCATGAACTGTCTCGCTCCCTGTGCCTGATCTGCCTGTGTCACTTCTCTACGTACCGCAGTGAGCGCAGTCCGCGCTCCAGATGCCAGTGCAGATAGGCGGACACCAGTCCGCTCCCCTCCCTGACATGACGTGCCTCGCACGCGTCCGCCGTCTCCCAGTCGCCGGTGAGCAGTGCGCTCAGCAGGGTGACGGCCTCAGCCGAGGGTACGACGCTGCCGGGTACCCGGCAGTCGCCGCATATGACTCCGCCCGCCGCGACGGAGAAGAACCGGTTCGGTCCGGGCATTCCGCACTTCGCGCAGTCCTCGAAGCTGGGTGCGTAGCCGTTGACGGCGAGCGAACGCAGCAGGAAGGCGTCGAGGACGAGATGCGGCTCGTGTTCGCCGCGGGCGAGGGTGCGCAGCCCTCCGACGAGCAGCAGATACTGCTGGACCGCGGGCTCGCCCTCGTGGTCGGTGAACCGCTCGGCGGTCTCCAGCATCGCGGTGCCCGCGGTGTAGCGGGCGTAGTCGGTGACGATGCCGCCGCCGTACGGGGCGATCGTCTCGCTCTGGGTGCAGAGCGGCAGACCGCGGCCGATCAGCTCGCTGCCCCGGGCGAAGAACTGCACGTCGACGTGGGAGAAAGGTTCCAGCCGTGCCCCGAACTTGGACTTCGTACGCCGCACGCCGCGCGCGACGGCCCGCACCCGGCCGTGGCCGCGGGTCAGGATCGTGATGATCCGGTCGGCCTCGCCCAGCTTCTGCGTGCGCAGCACCACGCCGTCGTCCCGGAACAAGCTCATGCGTCCATTGTCCGGTACGGGGACGGCTCATCGGGCCCGCCCCCGCAACCGGTCGGTCTCAGTTCCCGTCCGCCTCACCGGCGGCCGGTACGACCAGCCCCGATTTGTACGCGACGATCACCAGCTGGGCCCGGTCGCGGGCGCCGACCTTGCCCATGATCCGGCTGACATGGGTCTTCGCGGTGAGCGGGCTGAGGCCGAGGGTCTCGGCGATCTCGGCGTTGTTCAGCCCGCGCCCGACGAGGCAGAGCACCTGACGCTCCCGTTCGGAGAGGCGGTCCGGACCGCCCGGTACTCCGGCGGGCGGGATCCGGGGGCTGCTCAGCACCCTGGCGATGAGCCGGGCAGTCGGCCCGGGCGAGAGCAGGGACTCGCCCGCCGCCACGGTCCTGATCGCGGCCAGGAGTTCCGCGGGCCTGGTGTCCTTGACCAGGAAGCCTGAGGCGCCCGCGTGCAGTGCGTCGACGATGTGTTCATCGGTGTCGTACGTGGTCAGGACCAGCACTTTCACTCCGGCGAGGTGCTCGTCGGCGGCGATGCGGCGGGTCGCCTCGATGCCGTCGAGCTCGGGCATCCGGATGTCCATGACGACGAGGTCGGGCCGGTGCGCGCGGGTCAGCTCGACGGCTTCGAGACCGTTGCCCGCCTGGCCGACGACTTCCATGTCCCGGTCGGACCCGACGAGCATCGCGAAGGCCGCCCGTACCAGGGTCTGGTCGTCGGCGAGGGGTCCGGCTGAGTGCACCCGGCCACCAGATCTTCCGCTGCAGTGCCACGCTCGCCGAGGTCACCAGATAGGTGCGGACGAGGAAGGTGTCGAGGAGTACGCCGACGGCGATGACGAAGCCCATCTGGACCAGGCTGACCATCGGCATGTTCATCAGGACCGCGAAGGTGGCCGCGAGTACCAGGCCCGCCGAGGCGATCACCCCGCCCGTGGTGCGCAGTGCGGTGAGTGCGGCAGTTGTCGGTGCGGCGCCGGAGAGCGCCTCCTCGCGAACCCGGTGCATCAGGAAGATGCCGTAGTCGACGCCCAGTGCGACCAGGAAGACGAAGGACAGCAGCGGCAGCCCAGAGTCGATGCCCTTCATTCCGAGGAGCGGTTCGAAGACGAGTCCGCCGATGCCGAGCGAGGCGCCCCACACCCCGACGACGGCGGCGACGAGCAGCAGCGGCGCGACGAGGCTGCGCAGCAGTGCGATCAGGATCAGCAGGACGGAGATCAGGACGAGTGGGACGACACGCCCGAGGTCCCGGGCGTTGGCCGTCTCCGCGTCCATCTGCTGGGCGCTGGGCCCGCCGACGTGGCTGCCGTCCAGGGAGTCGCGCAGGGCCTCGATGGTCGCCCGCTCCCCCGCGGACTCGGGCCGGTCGGTGGCGACGACGGACAGCTCGGTCCAGCCGCCGCCGCTGCGGCCGCGTTCGGCTGCGGCGACGCCCTCGGTGGTACGGGCCTTCGCCAGGGTCGCCCCGGCCCGTTCGGTGGGGGTGATCACGGTGATCGGCTGGGTGGATCGCCCCGGATAGGCGGCGGCGAGAGTCTCCATCGCCACGATCGAGTCCGGCTTGCTGGAGAAGGAGTCGCCCTGCTTGAGATCGCCGGGCAGGTTGAACGTACCGAGCGCCAACGCACCCAGCAGCACACCCCCGCAGGCGAGCACGGCCAGCGGCCTGCGCCCGGCCGAACCACCCATCGCGGCAAACAGCGAACGACGCTGCTTGGGCAGGCTGCCGTACGTGGGGACGAGCGGCCAGAACACCCGGCGGCCGAGCAGCACCAGCAGTGCCGGCAGCAGCGTCGTCATGGCAAGCAGCGCGCAGAGCACCCCGACGGCGGCGATGGGGCCCATGCCCCGGCTGCTGGTGAGGTCGGCGGCGAGCAGGCACAGCAGACCGGCGGCGACGGTGCCGGAGGAGGCGACGACCGCGGGCCCGCAGCCGCGCAGGGCGGCCATCATGGCGTCGTACGGCCGGTCGATGCGGGTCAGTTCCTCCCGGTAGCGGGAGACGAGCAGCAGCGCGTAGTCGGTGCCCGCGCCGAAGACGAGGATGGTCATCACGGCGGAGCTCTGGCCGGTGACGGTGATGTCGAAGCCCCGGTTGAGCCCGTACACGACGGCCATGGACAGAGCGTCGGCGACGCCCGCGACGACGAGCGGCACCAGCCACAGCAGCGGGCTGCGGTAGATGAGGATCAGCAGGATCGCCACGACGGCGACGGTCGTGTAGAGCAGGGGTCCGCCGAGGGATTTGTAAACCTTCTGCGCGTCGGTGCTCAGCGCCCCCGGTCCGCCGACCTCGACGCTCAGTCCGCCGCTGCCCTCGGCGACCGCGCGCACCTCGTCGACGAAGGCGGTCCTGGCGTCGTCGTCCTGTCCCGGCTCGGTGGAGGAGACCGGGTACATCAGGGTCGTGCCGTCCTTGGACGGGACCGGCCGGGGTTCCCCGGTGAGTGTGTGGCCGCGAGCGACCTCGGCGGTCTGCTCGGCAGCCAGGGTCCGGTCGGCGGCGGTCAGTCCGCCGTCGCGGTGGTAGACGAGGACGAGTTCGGTGGCCTCGCCGCCGGGCAACGCGTCCTGGATCTTCGCCACCTGCGTGGAGTCGGCGCTCGCCGGGAGGTAGTCGACGGCGCGGTTGGTCTGTACGCCGCCGAGCTTGCCCGCGAGCGGCCCGGCGAGCGCGATCACGGCGACCCAGAGCGCGAGGATCGCCCAGGGCAGCACGCGCCGCTGGTTGCGTGGCCGCGACCGCATGCCACTTGGTTCCACTGCGGCCCTCATGACGGGCCCCCCTTCCGCCGGGTGTCTGGTTCCTCTCCAGACTCCCGGCGGAACGCGGACGGTACGTCGCGCCCGGGGCCGACTTCGCGGCTACTGCAGCAGTGGGCGCACGGGCCCGATTACTCCCGCGGGAGTGCGCGCCCGGTGCAGAGGGGGCCGTTCAGGAGGGGGTACGCGCCGCCGCGGCGAGCAGCCGGGCCGTGTCCTCGGCGCAGAGCTGCAGCGCCCCGCCGACCGTGGTCAGCACCTCTCGCTCCGCCTGCCCGTACGGGCCGTCGGCGAGCGCGATCCTGGCGCCCTGCAGCAGGATCGATTCGCGTCCGGCGGGAGCCAGATGCGGGGCGAGGGGTTCCAGCGCCTCGTGCAGTTCGATGGCGAGGGCGGCTCCGCAGGCCTCGGCCGCCGGATCGAAGACGGAGCCATGGCCGATGTCGGCGGAGAGAACCTCGACGACGGTGGAGAGCTGTTCCTCCGTGCAGTCGTCGAATCCGGCGTCGCGCACGGCGGCGGCCGCGGTCTCCAGGACCGTACGGGAGGTGGTGCCGCCGACCGCGAGGACACCGAGCGCGACCGTGTGGACGGCGTCCCGGAGCATGGCGGAGAACCGGGTGGTGGTGGGGTGGTCGAGCACATCGGTGTCGAAGTGGGCCCGGCAGGCGGCGCATTCGACGACAGGGCCCACGGTGCCGCGCCGCATCATCGGCACGCCGAGCACCGCGAAGCGCCGACGGCCGGTGAGCCGACGGTAGTTGCGGTCGCCGCCGCAGCCGGGGCAGAAGAACTCGCCGTCACCGACGGTGTCCCAGATAGTGCGGATGCCGCAGATACGCAGCTTCATGGCGCGTTGCCCCAGGGCTGACCGCACGTCGCACACCTCCGTAACTCCCCCGTAGCCCTAAGGGCACGGGAGGTGCCCCCTCCGGCAACATTGCCGTGTCGACGTGATGTTAACCACAGTCACGATGTGGCGTCAGCACCTCGCTCGTCACAACCGCCGGAGATGGCCGAACCCCGCCCCCCGGATACGGGTGGACGGGGTCTCGGACCGTGCGACTTCATGCCCTTTCGGGCACCGGGTCAGCGAGTGGCGCGGTTGACTGCGGAAACGACCGCCTTCAGCGAGGCACGCATGGTGTTGGCGTCGATGCCGATGCCCCACAGGACCTTTCCGTCGATCGCGCACTCGATGTACGAGGCGGCCTGGGAGCTGGCGCCCTCGCTCATGGTGTGCTCGGTGTAGTCCAGCAGCCGGGCGTCGATGCCGATGGCCTGCAGCGCTTCGAAGAACGCGGAGATCGGGCCGTTGCCGGTGCCGGTCAGTACGGTGTCCGTGCCGTTCACGGTCGCCTCGACGGTGATCGTGTCCTGGCCGTCGGATCCGGTCGTGGTCTGGCCGGAGCGGATCTGTACGCGCCCCCAGGCGTTCTCCGGGTTCGGCAGGTACTCGTCCTGGAACGTGGTCCAGATCTGCGTCGGCGTGACCTCGCCGCCCTCGGCATCGGTCTTGGCCTGAATGATCCGGGAGAACTCGATCTGCATCCGGCGCGGCAGGTCCAGCTTGTGGTCGTTCTTCAGGACATAGGCGATTCCGCCCTTGCCGGACTGCGAGTTGACCCGGATGACGGCCTCGTAACTGCGGCCGACGTCCTTCGGGTCGATCGGCAGGTACGGCACCGCCCACTCGATGTCGTCCACGGTCCTGCCCTGGGCGGCCGCGTCGGCCTCCATGGCGTCGAAGCCCTTCTTGATGGCGTCCTGGTGGGAGCCGGAGAAGGCGGTGTAGACCAGGTCGCCCGCGTAGGGGTGGCGCGGGTGGACCTCCATCTGGTTGCAGTACTCGCTGGTGCGGCGGATCTCGTCGATCTGCGAGAAGTCGATCTGCGGATCGACACCTTGCGAGAACAGGTTCATGCCCAGGGTGACCAGGTCGACGTTGCCGGTGCGCTCGCCCTGACCGAACAGACAGCCCTCGATCCGGTCCGCACCGGCCATGATGGCCAGTTCAGCGGCGGCGACGGCGGTGCCGCGGTCGTTGTGCGGGTGGACCGACAGGCAGACGAACTCGCGGCGCGACAGGTTGCGCGACATCCACTCGAACCGGTCCGCGTGCGTGGATGGGGTCGAACGCTCCACGGTGGCGGGCAGGTTGAGGATGATCTCGCGGCCCTCCTCCGGCTGCCAGACGTCACAGACCGCCTCGCAGACCTCCAGGGCGAAGTCCAGCTCGGTGTCGGTGAAGATCTCGGGGCTGTACTGGTAGCCGAAGATCGTCTCCGGGCCCAGCAGCTTCTCCGCGTACTCCATGACCAGCCGGGTGCCGTCCACGGCGATCTGCTTGATGTCGTCCTTCGAGCCGCGGAAGACGACCCGGCGGAAGGTGGGTGCCGTCGCGTTGTACAGATGCACGGTCGCACGGCGAGCGCCGACGATGGACTCGACGGTCCGCTCGATCAGGTCCTCGCGGGCCTGCGTCAGTACGGAGATCGTCACGTCCTCGGGGATCGCACCCTCTTCGATGATGGAGCGGACGAACGCGAAGTCGGTCTCGCCGGAGGACGGGAAGCCGACCTCGATCTCCTTGTAGCCCATACGCACGAGCAGATCGAACATCTCGCGCTTGCGGGCCGGCGACATCGGGTCGATCAGGGCCTGGTTGCCGTCGCGCAGATCGGTGGACAGCCAGCGGGGCGCGACGGTGATCCGGTTGTCCGGCCAGGTACGGTCAGGGATCTCGACGGCCTCGTAGTGGCCGTACTTGTGGATCGGCATCCCGGACGGCTTCTGCAGCTGGGTCGCGTTGGTGATCGGCGTCGGGCGTCCGACAGCGGTCTCAGCGGGATATGCGGCGGTCATGGCGTACGGCTCCTCGGGGGTCCAACCAATGGGACGGCCGACTGTGTCGCTGCAACACCAGACTCCGCGGGGAGGGGGTCGGCCTACGACTACAGGCCCTCGCCGCGGCAGCTAAGAAGAAGCAGCCCGAAACGCATGATGCGACGAGACTAGCCGAGAGGCGCCTGAAGCGTCCGTCCCGTATCAGTATGCGGGACCGGACGCCGGAAACGCCCAACAGTGACCGATCACTCCATTTCGTCAATCCTGGTCGCAACCAGTGACATCACAATCACCCGGTGCCACAGTCGGCTCCATGCAGCCTCAGTCTCAGCACGGGTTCCACCCCGTCTTCTGCACGATCGTGCCGCCCCATGTCCTCGACAAGCTGTCGCAGTCCGACAACCCCGATCTCGCGGGCCCGGCCCGCCGCACCCTGGAGAGCGACGCAGCCCGTCGCACCCGCCGCCAGATGGCAACGGTCGTCACCGTGCCTGCTGCCCCCGCGACCGAGGGGAAGGCATCCGACAAGCCCCACCGGACGCTGTACGACTGCCGCCACCGCACCCGGCTGCCCGGCACCAAGGTCCGCGCCGAGGGGCAGGAGCCGACGAAGGACGCAAGCGTCAACCGCGCGTACGCGGGACTCGGCGCCACCTTCGAACTGCTGCTCAAGGCGTACGGACGCCGTTCGATCGACGGCCACGGGCTGCCGCTGATCGGTTCCGTGCACTACGACGAGAAGTACAACAACGCCTTCTTCGACGGCGAGCAGATGGTCTTCGGTGACGGGGACGGGGAGATCTTCCTGGACTTCACCGTCGCCATCGATGTGATCGCCCATGAGCTGGCGCACGGCCTGACCCAGCACACCGCCAATCTGAGCTATTACGGCCAGTCCGGCGCGCTCAACGAATCGGTGTCCGACGTCTTCGGCTCCCTGGTCAAGCAGTACTCGCTGGGCCAGAGCGCCGACCAGGCCGACTGGCTGATCGGCGCCGGGTTGCTGACGCCCCGGGTCCAGGGTGTCGCCCTGCGCTCGATGAAGGCGCCGGGGACCGCGTACGACGACGATGTACTCGGCAAGGACCCGCAGCCCGCGTCGATGGAAGACTACGTCCACACCAGCCAGGACAACGGCGGAGTGCACGTCAACTCGGGCATCCCGAACCGCGCGTTCTATCTGCTGGCGACGGCACTCGGCGGCAATGCGTGGGAGCGGGCCGGGCAGCTCTGGTTCGATGTGCTCACAGGTGGTCAACTGGCCGTGGACGCGGACTTCGAGTCCTTCGCCCGGCTGACGGTCGCTGCGGCCCGCAGCCGCTTCGGGGAAGGTGACGAGGCGGAGGCGGTCCTGAAGGCATGGTCGGAGGTGGGCGTCCCGACCGTGTAGAACAATCCCGGGCCCGTCCGGCGATGGAGGGAAACCGCATGCGGATTCAGGTCAGCAGGACCGGCGGCTTCGCCGGCATCGCACGCCACCGCGAGGTCGACACCACCGGACGGGCCGACGCCGCGGAGTGGGTGGCACTGGCCGAATCGGCGCTCGCCGAGGGCCACGGCACCCCGCCCCCGGGCGTACCGGACGGCTTCCGCTACCGGATCACGGTCGGCGACCGGACGGTCCACTGCGCGGACCCGAAGCTGACCGAAGCCCAGCGCGCACTGGTTTCACGCGTCCTGAAGGAGGGCGCGTGAGACGGGCGTACCGTTGATTCCGGTCTCACGTGGGACGGGCGTACCGCTGAATCCACGGCCGGACCCGGGCGGCGGTCAGAACCCCAGCTTGCGCAACTGCTTCGGAACCCATCCCCACGGCCACCCTCGCACCCCTCGGCCCCAGGGGGCCTCAGCGGCTTCGGCCAGCTGCGTCGGCCTCCGGCCGCCGGACCCGGGCGGCGGTCAGAACCCCAGCTTGCGCAACTGCTTCGGATCGCGCTGCCAGTCCTTGGCGACCTTCACATGCAGGTCAAGGAAGACCGGCGTACCGAGCAGTGCCTCGATGTGCTTGCGCGACTTCGTGCCGACGTCCTTCAGCCGCTTGCCCTTCGGGCCGATGATGATGCCCTTCTGGCTGGGACGCTCGATGTAGACATTGGCGTGGATGTCGAGCAGCGGCTTGTCCGCCGGACGGTCCTCGCGCGGCAGCATCTCCTCGACGACGACCGCGATGGAGTGCGGCAGCTCGTCCCGTACGCCTTCGAGCGCGGCCTCGCGGATCAGCTCCGCGACCATGACCATCTCGGGCTCGTCGGTGAGGTCGCCCTCCGGGTAGAGCGGCGGGCTCTCCGGGAGCAGGGGGGCGATCAGATCGGCCAGCAGGTCGACTTGCTTGTCCTTGACCGCGGAGACCGGGATGATCTCCGCCCACTCGAAGCCGAGCTCCTCACCGAGTCGGGAGACGGCGAGCAGCTGTTCGGCGAGCTGCTTGGAGTCGACCAGGTCGGTCTTGGTGATGATGGCGATCTTCGGGGTCTTCTTGATGCCCGCGAGTTCCTTGACGATGTACTTGTCGCCGGGGCCGAGCTTCTGGTCGGCGGGCAGGCAGAAGCCGATGACGTCGACCTCGGCCCAGGTGGTGCGTACGACGTCGTTGAGACGCTCGCCCAGCAGCGTGCGCGGCTTGTGGAGGCCGGGGGTGTCGACCAGGATCAGCTGCGCGTCGTCGCGGTGCACGATGCCGCGCACGGTGTGCCGGGTGGTCTGGGGCCGGTTGGAGGTGATCGCCACCTTCTGGCCGACCAGAGCGTTCGTAAGGGTGGACTTGCCCGCGTTGGGGCGGCCCACGAAGCAGGCGAAGCCGGCCCGGTGGGGGGCGTTGTTCGCAGTCTGCTGCGCAGCGGCTTCTGTGTCAGGTCGAACGCTCATGCCGCCCATTGTCCCCGATCCTGGCGGCCCCGCCGCACCAAGGGCCGCGGCGGGGCCTGTCGCGCGTCGTCTCAGGCCCTGCGGGTACGGCTCCGACGGGCCCGTATCCACATTCCCGTACCCGCGCCGACGATCAGCAGCAGGGCCCCGGCCACCAGCCAGGGCAGTGCGAAGTACGGGACGGCGGCGGACTCGCGGGTGTCTCGGGCGCTCGCGGTCAGTTCGACCTCGCCCCATTCCAGCTGGGGCGCGTCGGCCCACTGTTCGGTCAGCCGGACCTGTTGGCGGGGCAGCAGCTCGGAGGGGATCTTCTTCAGATCGCGGGCGAGCAGGGTGCGGCCGAAGAGCCCCTCGGCCTTGAGGGCGACCTTGGGGTTGAGGGTGACATTGCCCCGGTTGTGGAGGGTGTACGAGATGACGGCCCGGCTCTTCCCGGTGCCCGGGACCAGCGGCTGGGTGTGTTCGACCTTGACGTCGTCGACGGAGAGCGCGGGCATGGTCGGCCCGTTCACCCGCAGATAGATCCGGGCACCGACCGCCTTCTGGATGCCGACGGCGACGGCTCCGGCGTCGGCGGGATCGATGCGTTCGTCGAGGGCGAGGAGTGCGCCGGGGTGGTCGCCCGGCTCGGCGTCCTTCGGGACGGTGATGGTGACCGGGACGGTGACCGAGCCGTGCGGCCGTACGGTGACCCGGTCACGGTCGGTTCTCGCCCAGGCGCCGACCGAGCGCGGTTTCTCGTTCTGGGCACGGACGGCGAATCCGCCGTCGCGCGCGGTGTTGTAGGCGTCGGCCGCGTACAGCCGGAAGGTCTGCGGCCGGTCCGTCTTGTTGGTGACGGTGACCTTGTCGTCGAGCGTGGCGCCGGGGTCGGCGGAGAGGTAGAAGTACGGGCGCTGACCGGCCTGTGTGGTGGCCGGGTAGACCGACCAACTGCCGTTGTCCGCGGCGTGGACGGTGGGGGCGCCGATCACCAGGAGGGCGCCGGCCAGGAGGAGTACGTACAGCTTGCGCACGGTGCGGGACCCCCGGGTGGTCGTCGGGGCGGTCCGGGCGGGTGCGCGCCCGGTCCACCGGTTGATCAGAACTGCTCGATCACGTGAGGGTGAGAGTGAGCACGCCGGTGTACGCGCCGGGGGCGGTGTACGCCGGTACGTTCAGCGCGAGCCGGGCGTCGACGGTGAACTCGCCGCCGGTGAAGGTCCCGTTCGGCGTGGACGCCAGCGTGGCGCCCGCGCTGCCGACCGGTCCCTGGGAACCGGCCGCACAGGTGCTGGGACTGCCGGCCTTCGTCGCGCAGACCGGGGTCCAGCCGAGTGCGGATGCGCCGATCGTCGCGCCGCCGGGGCCCTTGAAGTCGGTGACCTTTCCGGTCAGGGACCAGCCGGCGGGGCCGCCGCGAAAGTCCTCGACCATCACCGTCTGCAGGGAGCCGCGGGAGGCGCCGCCCTTCCCGAAGTCGACCGCCGACATCTCGACGGTGTCCCCGGCCTGGACCATGGACAGCGTGCCCGCCTTGACGGACGAGTTGAGCCGCTGGCTGCCGTCCGGGATCTCGCCACCGCCACCGGTGACGGTGTAGGCCTGCGGGCCCGCCCCCTTGGCCGCGTCCCAGCTGCTGCCCTCGTAGGCGACGATGCCGGTGGTCGCCGGATCGTTGACGGTGAGGCGGCCGCTGAAGCCGCCGGAGGCGTCCGCCTTCACGGTGGCCGTGTCGGCGGTCCGGGTGTCACCGGCGCGGCCCGCGAGCGTGATGTCCGCGCCCGCGGTGAACTTCGAGCCGGTCACGGTGACCGGCTCACCCGCCTTGCCGGATGCGCTCCCGAGCTGGATGGCACGCTCGTTGACCTGGCCGCCGCCGTCCCTCGCGATGATCTTCTGGGAGACGGGGGCGGGCGGGTTCGTCACCGTGCAGGGGGTGTCCAGCTCCATGATGTAGCTCGTGTGGATGTTGTAGTCGCCGGGCGACAGCGTGATCTCGCCGGGCGCGGTGACCGTGAAGGTGCCGGTCATCGAGAACGAGGGGAATTCGCCCTTGCCGGGTACCGGGTCGTTCTTCTTCGGGCCCGCGACGGTGAGGCTCGTGGACTGCGCACCCGCGACGGTGACCCTGCCGGTCGGCGTCATGATGTCGGCGGGCAGCGCCAGATCGACCGGGTTGCTCGCGGCCGCTTCGACGACGGTGTACGTGACCGTGACCGTGTCGCCCACCTCGGGAGCAGCGTTGTCGACGGTGATCTGCGCCTTCGTCGTCCCGTCGATCGGCGGGATGCCCGCGATGGGCGGCGGGATGCAGTGGGTGGGGAAGTCCACCGCCACGGAAGCGGTCGCCAGGGCCTGTGCGGGGCCTGCGAGCCCCCCTCCCCCGGCGACGACGAGCGCGCCCACGCCCAGCGCCGCGGCCCAGCGGCGGCGTCCGGGACGTCTTCGGGCATCGGAACTTCGCATGCTGATTCTTCGAACGGTCGGACGCATGGAGCCCCCTCCTGCCGGATGCGGCGCAGCGGCTCTTCTGCGCCGACAGGGGGCCCATTGATGACTCCGGCCGAAAAGAAGTCAATGGAAGCGAAACGCACCGACTGATGGGCCATCAGATGCTGTCAAGATCCTCATTCCTCCCCCATGGTGTGCGAACGCCCCGCACAGGTGGGGTGCGGGGCGTTCGTACACCATGGGGGATTTCGTCGGCGTCAGCCCGCCGTCACGCTGACCCGCAGCGTGCCGTCGGGCCCGGCGAGCAGTACCGGTGTGTCCGGGCCGCCCAGGTCCCGTACCGCGGCACGGTCCGCGTCCGAGGGGGTCTGCGCCTCGGAGACGACCGCGGCCGCCTCCAGCGAGGTGGCGCCACTGGCCACGGCCATCGCCACGGCGGTCTGCAGCGCGCTGAGCTTCAGCGACTCCAGCCGCACGGTGCCCGCGACATACGTACGTCCGGTCTCGTCCCGTACGGCCGCGCCCTCCGGCACACCGTTGCGGGCGCGGGCGCTGCGCGCCAGCGTGACGATCTTGCGGTCCTCGGGGCCGAGGTCGGTGCTCTCAGTCATGTGCCGAGCATACGAACCGGGCGGACGGGACCGGTACTCGGGCGCACGGCTGCCCCGCCCCTACGCCCGGTCCAGCCGCAGCCGCTCCGCCTTCGGCAGCCCCGCCACCACCAGGTCGTAGGAGTCCTCGATCAGCTCGCAGAGCACCCGGTCCGGGACCCCGGACACCGTCACCGTGTTCCAGTGCCGCTTGTTCATGTGCCAGCCCGGCACGACCGCGTCGTACTCCTCCCGCAGCCGCACCGCCTCGTCCGGATCGCACTTGAGGTTCACCGTGAGGGGACGCGCGTCCAGCGTGCTGAGCGCGAACATCTTGCCGAGCACCTTGAAGACGGACGTCTGCGGCCCGAACGGGAACTCCTCGACGCTCGCGTTGAACTCCAGGCAGAACGCCCTCAGTTGCTGCGGAGTCACCCCGCGTCCACCCCCTGAGAGCCTGTCGGGTGACCTTCGATCGGAGAGCGGACGCGGCGTGGTGCGTGCGATTCCAAGGCGCCGGGATGGCCTCGTAGCGGAGCTACTAGGGCATTTCGGCAACGCCGGAAGCGTGCGTGCCACGCCGCGTCCGCCCGATCAGAGGTCACCCGACAGGCTCTGAGGCTCCACGGGCTCCACCAGCACCGTGACGATCTTGTTCCGGCGGCCCGCCGGGGACTCCGCCGTCAGCCGCAGCCGGCGGCCGTCCGGCAGGTCGACGAGCGACGACGCCCCGGCGATCGGCACCCGGCCCAGCGCCTTCGCGAGCAGTCCGCCGACCGTTTCCACATCCTCGTCGTCGTACTCGTCGAGGCCGAACAGGTCGCCGAGGTCGCCGATGTCGAGGCGCGCGGTCACCCGGAAGCAGCCGTTCTCCAGCTCCTGGACGGGAGGGAGTTCGCGGTCGTACTCGTCGGTGATCTCGCCGACGATCTCTTCGAGGATGTCCTCGATGGTGACGATGCCTGCCGTGCCGCCGTACTCGTCGATCACGACCGCGACATGGCTGCGGTCCTGCTGCATCTCGCGCAGCAGACCGCCGGCGTTCTTCGTGTCGGGCACGAACGCCGCCGGCCGCATCGCCGTGGAGACCAGATCGGCCTCCGATTCACGGTTGATGTGCGTCTTGCGGACCAGGTCCTTGAGGTACACGATCCCGACGATGTCGTCCTCGTTCTCCCCGGTGACGGGGATCCGCGAGAAGCCTGAGCGCAGCGCCAGGGTCAGCGCCTGCCGGATCGTCTTGTAGCGCTCGATGCAGACCAGGTCGGTCCGCGGCACCATGACTTCGCGTACGAGCGTGTCACCGAGCTCGAAGACCGAGTGCACCATGCGGCGCTCCTCGTCCTCGATCAGCGACTCCTGCTCGGCGAGGTCGACCATCGCCCGCAGTTCGGCCTCGCTGGCGAACGGTCCCTTGCGGAACCCCTTGCCCGGCGTCAGCGCATTGCCGATGAGGATCAGCAGCTGCGGGACGGGGCCCATGACCCTGGCCAGCGGCAGCAGGACATATGCCGCTGCCGTGGCCGTGTTCAGGGGGTGCTGACGGCCGATGGTTCGCGGTGACACCCCGATGGCGACATAGGAGACGAGGACCATCACGGCCATGGCGACGGCCAGCGCCTGCCAGGTCTCCGGGAACTCCTGCAGGCAGGCGTACGTGACGAGCACACCGGCCGACATCTCGCAGGCGACCCGCACCAGCAGGGCGACATTGAGGTAGCGGGTCGGGTCCGCCGCGACCTGTTCGAGCTTGTCGCTGCCGCGCCGCCCGGAGCGGACCGCCTCGGCGGCCCGGAAGCTCGACACACGGGCGATGCCCGCCTCCGCGCAGGCCGCCAGCCAGCCGACGACGACCAGCAGGACGGCACCCAGGATGAGAGGAACGCTCACGAGACGGTGGGGGCGGGCGACGGGCCGGTCAGGCCGTGCTCGGCACGCCAGCCGTCGACGATCGCGGCCTGGAGGCCGAACATCTCGGCCTTCTCGTCCGGCTCCTCGTGGTCGTACCCGAGCAGATGCAGCACTCCATGGACGGTGAGGAGCTGGAGCTCCTCGTCCATGGAGTGCTGGGTCTCCGCGTCCTCGCCCTGCTTCTTGGCGACCTCCGGGCAGAGCACGATGTCACCGAGGAGCCCCTGCGGGGGCTCCTCGTCGTCCTTGGACGGCGGACGGAGTTCGTCCATCGGGAAGGACATGACATCCGTGGGCCCCGGCAGGTCCATCCACTGGATGTGGAGCTGCTCCATGGCGTCGGTGTCCACCACGATCACCGACAGCTCGGAGAGCGGGTGGATCCGCATCCGCGCGAGCGCGTAGCGGGCGATGTCGAGGATCGCCTGCTCGTCGACCTCGGTTCCGGACTCGTTGTTGACGTCGATCGACATGGTGCGCTGCGACTACTTCCCGTTGTGGCTGTTTCGGCTGTCGTACTTTTCGTACGCGTCGACGATACGGCCGACCAGCTTGTGCCGAACGACATCCTGGGAGGTGAGCCGGGAGAAGTGCACGTCCTGAACGCCGTCCAGGATGTCCTGTACCTGGCGCAGACCGCTCTTGGTCCCGTTCGGCAGGTCGACCTGCGTGACGTCACCGGTGACGACGATCTTCGAATCGAAGCCGAGCCGGGTCAGGAACATCTTCATCTGCTCGGCGCTGGTGTTCTGCGCCTCGTCGAGGATGATGAACGCGTCATTGAGCGTGCGGCCGCGCATGTACGCCAGGGGGGCCACCTCGATCGTGCCCGCCGCCATCAGCCGCGGGATCGAGTCGGGGTCGAGCATGTCGTGCAGCGCGTCGTAGAGCGGGCGCAGATACGGGTCGATCTTCTCGTAAAGCGTGCCCGGCAGGAATCCGAGCCGCTCGCCCGCCTCGACGGCGGGACGGGTCAGGATGATCCGGTTGACCTGCTTGGACTGCAGGGCCTGGACCGCCTTCGCCATGGCGAGATAGGTCTTTCCGGTGCCCGCTGGGCCGATGCCGAAGACGACCGTGTGCTTGTCGATCGCGTCGACGTACCGCTTCTGGTTGAGCGTCTTGGGGCGGATCGTGCGACCGCGGCTGGAGAGGATGTTCTGGGTGAGCACCTCGGCCGGTGTCTCCGGGCCGTCCCCCTCGCCGCTCTCACTCGCCCTGAGCATGGCGATCGAGCGTTCCACTGCGTCCTCCGTCATCGGCTGACCGGTGCGGAGCACCAGCATCATCTCGTCGAACAGGCGCTGGATCAGGGCGACTTCCGTCGCGTCTCCGGCGGCGCTGACCTCATTTCCCCGGACATGGATGTCGGCCGCCGGGAAGGCCGTCTCGATCACGCGCAGCAGGGCGTCACCTGAGCCCAGAACGGTCACCATCGGATGCTTGGCCGGAACGGTGAACTGGGCTCGTGCCTGCCCCGGCGCGGGGGTCTGGGCTGTGGGTGTCTGAGTCATGGGCCGGCTCTGTGGCCTGCACATACCTCCCGTTGCAAGGTTCTCGCCGATCGACAACCTCTGGATTACCAAGCGTACGACTCCGCACCGACAACACCGAGGGCTTTTTCGCACATGCTGCGAACACATGTGCCCGGGTTAAGACCGGCCGGCAAATGGGGGGTGGGAGAAGGAGCGGGTCTGGGTGCGTGCAGCTGCAAGGCGGAGGATTGAGGCAGATGGGGTCTCCCCTGCTCGAGCCCAGCCGAGAGCTTGGGGAAGGAGCCATGGTGCTCGACGACAACGCGGCAGATGTGCGTGCCCAGACCCGCGACGCCGCCCCCCATTTGCCGGCCGGTCTAAGCCGGGCGGCGGAAGCCGATCGTCGGGACGGCCCGGCGCAGCGGCCACGGCCGGGCGGCGGCCGGCAGGAGTTCCTCCAGGAACGCGTACCGCTGGAGCGCCGCCGGGTCCTGGTCGGCGAAGGTGCGGACCTGCTGCCACCAGGCGGCGATCTCCTCCCAGTCCGGCGCCGACAGCGATCCGCCGAACTCCTGCACCGAGAGCGCCGCGGTGAGTCCGGCGAAGGCCAGCCGGTCGGCCAGCGGCCAGTCCGCCAGGGTGCCGGTGACGAACCCGGCGACGAAGACATCGCCCGCCCCGGTCGGGTCCAGCGCCTGGACCTCGATCGCGGGTACCTCGGCGCTCGCCCCGGTCACCGCGTCCACCGCGTACGCGCCCTCCGCGCCCAGGGTGACCACGGCGAGCGGCACCCGCTCGGCCAGGGCGTGGGCGGCGGCGCGCGGGCAGTCGGTGCGGGTGTAGCGCATCGCCTCCTCGGCGTTGGGGAGGAAGGCCTGGCAGTGCTCCAGGTCGACGAGGGCGTCCAGATCCCAGTGGCCGGTCTCGTCCCAGCCGACGTCGGCGAAGATCCGGGCGCCGTTCCTGGCCGCCTTGGCGACCCAGGGCTCGCTGCGGCCGGGGACGAGCGAGGCGATGGCGGCCCGGGCGCGGGGCGGGCAGCTCGGGAACGCGGACTTCTCGGCGGGAATCCCGACGCCGGGGGTGCCCGTGGGGCCCGGGGCCTCGTGGCCGTGCGAGACCATCGTCCGCTCGCCCTCGTACGCCATCGAGACGGTCACCGGCGAGTGCCAGCCGGGGACGGTGTGCGACATGGACAGGTCGATGCCCTCGCCCTGTTCCAGGGCGTCCCAGCAGTACTCCCCGTAGTGGTCGTCGCCGAACGCCGCGGCCAGCGAGGTGTGCAGTCCCAGCCGGGCCAGCGCGGTGGCCATGTTGGCGACCCCGCCGGGGCTGGAGCCCATGCCGCGCGCCCAGGACTCGGTGCCACGCACCGGGGCGCGGTCCAGGCCGGTGAAGATGATGTCGAGGAAGACCGTGCCGGTGAGGAAGACGTCGCAGTCCGGGTCCTGCGGGGCGCGCAGCCCGTCCAGTGGGTCGACGCCTGGATTGTCTGTGCTCACCTTGCACTCCCCGGTCGTGGCAGATCTGGCCAGTGTGCCCGATTCATCCCCGTAACCGGAGGGTCCGCGCCGCCACATACGGAGGGCCGGAGACGACCCCGCGCATACAGACGCTGACCTGCATAAACGTTCGCTGTTACCCGCACTGCCGGAGAGCAAACACATATATGGTCCAGATCACACAGGGTCGCCTTTCGGTCAACCGGAAGCAGTTGATACAAATTGGCCCGCGAGCCCCGTCGGCGTCAGTCGCCGACGCGAGCCCCGTCTCCCCGTATTTCCCGTTTCCCGCATTGCCCTCCCCTGCCTTCTCTGCCTCCTTCGGCATGTCCTCAGGAACGCCCATGTCCTCGCGCCCTCGCGCCGCGTGGCCCCTGGTCGCCGTGTTCACCGCCGGTTACCTCGCCGCCTATCTGCTCCCCACCATCGTCGGGCGGCTCTCCGTCTATCTGGGTCTCAGTACGGCCCAGGCCGGTCTGGTGGGCAGCGCTCTTCTGCTGAGCTCGGCCACCGCCGGGTTCACGCTGGCGGGCCGGGTCGAAACCTACGGACCGCGCAGGCCGGCCCGGATCGGACTGGTGCTGGCCATGGTCGGGTACGGCTGCGCGGCGCTGTCCGGCTCCGTGCCTGCGGTGGTCATGGGCGCGATGATCGGCGGCTTCGGCTCCGGCACGGCGACCGCGGTGGCCGCGGCGGGCATCGCCGCCCAGCGCGATCCGCACCGGACCTCGTCGCTCGGTCTGCTCAGCGTCTCCGCGACGGCGGGCGCCCTGTATCTGACGATCCCGCACCTCGGCGGCGGCCACCGGCTGCCGTTCGCCTCGATCGCCCTGGCCGCCCTGCTCGTCTGGCCCGCCACCGCACGGCTCGGCGGCGCCGCGCCCAGCGGTCCCGCCGCCTCCGTCGCCGGCCGGCTGCCGCACCGCCGTTCCGGTCTGGTGCTGGCGGGCGGAATGCTCGTCTGGTCCATGGCGCAGAACGCGCTGTGGGGCGTCAGCGGCCGGATCGGTGTGGTCCAGGTGGGGCTCTCCGAGGTCACCGTCGGCGCGGTGTTCGCCGCCGCGCTCGGTGCGGGTCTGCTCGGGGTGATGGGCGCCGGGGCACTGGGCGCCAGGCTCGGCCGGGCGGTGCCGATCGGTCTGGGCACCGTGATCATCGCGGTGAGCATCGTGCTCAGCTCGTCGGCCGGGAATCTCGGTTCCTTCGCGACCGGCGAGATCCTGTGGAACACCGTCTACCCGGTGGTCCTGTCGTATCTGATCGGCCTGGCCGCTTCCCTGGACGTACGCGGCCGCTGGGCGGTACTCGCGGGCTCCGCCTCATCCGTCGGGGTGGCCTGCGGACCGGTTCTCGGCAGTGTGCTGTCCGAGCAGGCCGGCTACCCGGTCATGGGCCTGATCCTGGGCGCCGTCACGCTCCTGGTCGCGGCCCCGGTCATGGCCGTCGCCCTGCACACCGGCGGCCGTCCGCTGGTGCCGGGATCGGTGCGCCGCAGGGGCGGTGCCCCGGCCGCGCTGCTCGCTGTCACCACCGGAGCGGTGCCCGGTGCCGTGCCCAAGCTGGGCGCGCCCGAGCAGGCCGTCACGGAGATCAGCCTGCCCGCGCTGCGTCGCAGGCGACCGATCAGGAACGCGTTCCGGACGGCCGGTCCGTCGGGTGGGGCCGGTCAGTCGAACTCGTACGCCTCGACCTCGGACAGATAGCGCGCCCTGCGCTCCTCGTCGTGGTCGAGGAAGGCCGCCTCGAAGGAGTTGCGGGCCAGCGTGCGCAACTGCTCGTGGTCCAGGCCGAGCGCCTCGTGGACGGCGTGGAAGTTGTCCCCGGCGTATCCGCCGAAGTAGGCGGGGTCGTCGGAGTTCACCGTGCAGAGCAGTCCGGCGGCCATCATGGCCGGCAGCGGGTGCTGCTCCAGGGTGTCGATGGCGCGCAGCCGTACGTTGGACAGCGGGCAGAGAGTGAGCGGCACGCGGTCGGCGGCCAGCCGCTTCACCAGGTCCGCGTCCTCCATGCAGCGCAGCCCGTGGTCGATGCGCTCGACCCCGAGGACGTCCAGGGCCTCCCGGATGTACTCGGGCGGGCCCTCCTCGCCGGCGTGGGCGACCTTGCGCAGCCCGAGCGCCCCGGCCGCCTCGTACACCTCACGGAACTTGACGGGCGGATGCCCGACCTCCGCCGAGTCGAGGCCGACCGCGCTGATCCGGTGCAGATACGGCTTCGCGGCCTCCAGGGTCTCCAGCGCCGACTCGGCGGACTGGTCGCGCAGGAAGCACATGATCAGCTGGGTGGAGATGCCGTGCTTCTCCTCGCTGCGGTCCAGCGCCCGGCCGAGCCCCTCGACGACGGTGCCGATCGGGACGCCGCGGGCGGTGTGCGCCTGCGGGTCGAAGAAGATCTCCGCGTGCCGGACGCCCTGGGCGGCAGCGCGGGTGAGATACGCGTCGGCGAGCTCCTCGAAATCCTCTTCGGTCCGGAGCACCGCCATCAGGGCGTAGTAGAGATCGAGGAAGGTCTGCAGATCCTCGAAGAGATAGGCGGTGCGGAGCTCTTGCGTGGTCGCGTACGGCAGCTGCACGCCGTTGCGTTCGGCGAGCGCGAAGGCCAGCTCGGGTTCGAGGGTTCCTTCGATGTGGAGGTGGAGTTCGGCTTTCGGGAGGTGCACGGGTCTTTCACGCTCACAAATGGTGGTGCTGATGTGTTTTCAGAGGTGCCGGGTGGGGACGGGAACCCGGCTGAGGTCCCGGGCGACGGTCAGTTCGCCCTCGAACCCCGCGGCGCGGGCCTGGGCCTCGAAGACGGCCGGGTCGTCGTACCGCTGCGAGAAGTGCGTCAGCACGAGGTGCCGTACGCCCGCGTCCCGGGCCACCCGGGCCGCCTGGCCGGCGGTCAGATGGCCGTGGTCGGTGGCGAGTCGTTCGTCCTCGTCGAGGAAGGTCGACTCGATGACCAGCAGGTCGCATCCCTCGGCGAGCACGTGCACGCCGTCGCAGAGCCTTGTGTCCATGATGAACGCGAACCGCTGCCCGCGCCTGCGCTCGGAGACGTCGTCGAGCGTGACGCCGCCGAGGGCGCCCTCGCGCTGGATCCGACCGACGTCCGGCCCTCTGATGCCGTGCTCGGCGAGCTTGGCGGGCAGCATGCGGAGCCTGTCGGGCTCGACGAGCCGGTAGCCGTACGACTCGACGGGATGCGAGAGCCGGTGGCTGCTGAGCGTGTACGCGTCCGTGGTGGCGAGCACCCCGTCGGCGGCGACCGGGGCCTCGGTCAGCTGGACGGTCTCGCGGTAGGCGGTCGCGTACCGCAACCGCTCGAAGAAGCGCTGCCCGCTCGCCGGGTAGTGCGCGGTGACCGGGTGCGGGACCTGGTCGAGGTTGATCCGCTGGATCACCCCGGCCAGGCCGAGCGAGTGGTCGCCGTGGAAGTGCGTGACGCAGATCCGGTCGATGTCGTGCGCGGCGACACCTGCCCGCAGCATCTGACGCTGGGTGCCCTCACCCGGGTCGAAGAGGATGCCCTCGCCGTCCCAGCGCAGGAGATAGCCGTTGTGATTGCGGTGCCTGGTCGGGACCTGGCTGGCAGTGCCGAGGACCACGAGTTCGCGTACGGACACGGTGTCGTTCGACCGTTCTAGCCGGGGGGCCACTGCAGTCCGCGACCGCCCAGTACGTGGGCGTGCGCGTGGAAGACGGTCTGGCCGGCGCCGGAGCCGGTGTTGAAGACGACCCGGTAGCCGCTGTCCACGATCTTCTCGTCAGCGGCGACGTGGCCCGCCTCGCGCAGTATGTCGGCGGCGATCCCCGGCTCGGCGGCGGCGAGGGCGGCGGCGTCCGGGTGGTGGACGCGAGGGATGATGAGTACGTGGGTGGGGGCCTGGGGGTTGATGTCCCGGAAGGCGACGGTGGTCTCGGTCTCCCGGACGACGGTTGCCGGGATGTCACCCGAGACGATCTTGCAGAACAGGCAGTCGGGCTGCGGTTCTCCCGCCATGGGCTGGCTCCTCGGTCGGTGGTGATCGTTGTACGGCATGGTATCGGGGCGGTCGGAGGTGGTGTGGGGGGTGCCGGGTGTGCGTGCGGGGGCGCCTGCGGCGGGCCATGTCGCCGCCCCGCCCCCCTTCCCGAACCGGGGCTCCGGGGGCGGAGCCCATGGCTGCGGGAAGGGGCGGGTGAGGGAACAGGCCCGCCTCGGGCGCACCCTCACCCGGCCCTCGCCCCGCTACGCCCCCGGCCGCTCCGGTGCCCGCTTCGCCGGCGTCCGAGCCAGCGAAGCGAGCGCGATCCGGATCGCCTCGTCCAGCTGCGGATCCCGCCCCGCCGCATGGTCCTGCGGCGCCATCACAACCTCGACATCGGGATCGACCCCGTGGTTCTCCACACCCCAGCCGTAACCCTCGAACCAGAACGCGTACTTGGGCTGGGTGACCGATGTCCCGTCCACGAGCTTGTACCGGCTGTCGATGCCGACCACTCCGCCCCAGGTACGCGTACCGACCACCGGCCCGATTCCCAGCGCCTTGATCGCGGCGTTCACGATGTCGCCGTCCGAGCCGGAGAACTCGTTGGCGACGGCCACCACGGGGCCGCGCGGTGCGTCCTCCGGGTAGCTGTACGGCTGCATGCCACGCGGCATGTCCCAGCCGACGATGCGCCGGGCGAGCTTCTCCACGATCAGCTGCGAGGTGTGGCCGCCCCGGTTCTCCCGGACGTCCACGACCAGCCCCTCGCGGGCGACTTCGATCCGCAGGTCGCGGTGGATCTGCGCCCAGCCCGAGCCGACCATGTCGGGGACATGGAGGTAGCCGAGGCGTCCGCCGGAGTGCTCGTGGACGTAGGCCCGCCGGTCGGCGACCCACGCGTGGTAGCGCAGCGCCTCCTCGTCGGCGACCGGTACGACGACCACATGGCGCGGGTCGCCGCCGTCCACCGGTGAGACGGTCAGCTCGACCGGTTTGCCGGCCGAGCCCGTGAGCAGCGGTCCGGGCCCGGCCTCCGGGTCGACCGGGTGCCCGTCGACGGCGAGGATCGCGTCCCCGACGCGCACCGCCACTCCGGGTGCGGCGAGCGGGGAGCGGGCCTCCGGGTCGGAGGTCTCGGACGGCAGGATCCGGTCGATGCGCCAACTACCCTCGTCCGTACGGGAGATGTCCGCACCGAGCAGCCCCTGCCGGGCCGAGTCGTCGCACCATCCGCCGGGCGGCGTCACATAGGCGTGCGAGGTGCCGAGCTCGCCCTGCACCTCCCACAGCAGGTCGATCAGGTCGTCGTGGGTGGCGACGCGCTCCAGCACCGGCCGGTAGCGGTCCAGGACTCCGTCCCAGTCGATGCCGCCCATGTCGGGACGCCAGAAGTTGTCCCGCATGATGCGCCCGGCCTCGTCGTACATCTGGCGCCACTCGGCGGCCGGGTCGAGGGTCCGGCGGATCCGGGAGAGGTCGACGGTGACGCTGCTGTCGCTGCCCCCGTCGTGGTCGTCGTCGGCCGGAACACGGCTGTCGGACGGTACGACGCGCAGCTTGCCCCGGGTGTGCAGGACGATCCGCTTGCCGTCGCCGCTGACCGCGAAGCCGCCGACGTCCGAGGCGAGTTCCTCGCAGCGCAGCTTCTCCAGGTCGTACCGCTCGAGGACGGTCTCGGGCCGACGGGCGTCGGGCGTGGCACCGCTCGTACCCAGCACCCCGGTCACCGGGTGGCTCAGCCACAGCAGCCCGTCCTTCGCGGCGCGCAGCGTGGAGTAGCTGGCGGCCTCGACGGGCAGCGGCACGATCCGGTCGGCGAGCCCTTCGAGGTCGATCCTGGTGACGGGCAGCGCGGTCGGATTGTCCTCGCCCTCGCCGCCGCTCTTGTCCTTCTCGGTCGGGCGGCCGTGACGCTGCGGCCCGAACGGGGAGGGTGTGGTGGCGGCGAGCGTCAGCAGATGCGGACGGCAGGCGCCGATGAACGCCAGGTCGAAGACATGGGCGTCGTAGACCGGGTCGAAGGACCGCTCGGAGAGGAACGCGAGGTGCTTGCCGTCGGTGGTGAACGCGGGTGCGAAGTCCCGGAAGCGCAGCGGGGTGGCCTCGGCGACCGACAGATCGGCGAGGTGGGCGAGCTTGAGCTGCCTGAGCGGCTCGGGCCCGGGGTGCGACCAGGCGAGCCAGGAGGAGTCGGGCGAGAAGGCGAGGCCCGAGGCGTCGCCGTGCTCACTGCGGTCCACCTCGTGGACCTCGCCGCTCTCCCGCTCGACGATCAGTACCCGCCCGTCGTGTGCGGCGACGGCGAACCGGCTGCCGTCCGGGGCCGCCTCCAGGTCGAGGACCCTGCCGATACGGCCCGCGGCGAGGCGGCGCGGTACGGCGCCCGGTGCGGTACCGGTGGCGGGGGCGCACTCCAGGGCGTCGTCGCCCTCGGCGTCGGTGACCCAGACGACGTGCTGGTCGCCCTCGGCCTGGAAGGTGCGGGGCATCCTGGCCCGTACGCCCGGTTCGACGGCGAGCGCGCGTGCCGGGCCCTCGCGGTGGGTGACCCAGTGGACGGCGCCGCGCGTCCCGACGGCGCTGCCGCGGCCCGTACGGTCCGGGGACGCGGAGTCGAGGTGGCTGCCGGCGTGCACGGAGTGGGGCTGGAGGTCGGCTCGCTGGCCGCCGAGCCGGATGTCGAGGCGGCGGGGCTCGGCGCCTTCGAGGTCGTCCAGCAGCCAGAGTTCACCGGCCGAGGCGTAGCCGACACGGGTGCCGTCGGTGGTGGCGTGGCGGGCGTAGAAGCCCTCGATGCCGGTGTGCCGGCGCAGGTCCGAGCCGTCGGGGAGGGAGGAGTAGAGCGCGCCCACGCCTTCGTGGTCGGAGAGGAAAGCGACACGTCCCCAAGCTCTCAACTCCGTTCGAGCAGGGGAGACCCCATCCCAAGCTCTCGACTCCGTTCGAGCAGGGGAGACCCCACTGCCCACCCACATCGGGGATTCGATGTTGCCGTCGAGGCCCTCGTGCAGCCGTACGAACTCCGCCGGGCCGTCGGTCGCGCCCTCTTCCGCGATCCACAACTTGCCCGCGGTGCCGCCCCGGTAGCGCTTCCAGGTAGCGGCCTCGCGCCCCATGGTGGCCGAGAGCAGCAGGACCCGTCCGCCGGGGCCGTACGCGAGGGAGCCGACCGGCCCGTACGGCAGGATCCGCGCGGGCCCGCCGTCGACCGGAACGGCCCTGGCCCAGCTGCGCCGCGGCGACGCCTGCCCCTGGGCGCTGATGACCAGTACGTCGCCCTCGGGCGTCCAGCCGCGTACGGAGGTCCGTGCGTCGCCCCAGTACGTGAGCCGCTTGGAGGGGCCGCCGTCGACCGGTGCGACGTGTACTTCGGGCACCCCGTCCCGGGTGGACGTCCAGGCGACGCGGGTTCCGTCGGGAGATATCCGTGGGTTGGTGACAGGCCGGTTGTCGGCGCTGACGCGCCAGGCTCGGCCGCCGTCCAGCGGCGCCAGCCAGACATCGTCCTCGGCGGTGAAGGCGATCAAATCGCTCTGGACATGGGGGTATCGGAGGTAGGAAGGCTGTGTCACATCGATCACCCTAGGCCGCTGGCGTGCCCCGCGGAACCGGGTTGGCCGGAGTCTGCCGGGCGGCCCGGTGCCGGACACCCTCACTTGCCCCGGGGCGATTCGGTCACCGTGACCGTCACGGTGACCGTCGGCCGGGCGCCGCCACTGCTGCCGCCCCGGGGCACATTCGCCCCGACGGTCGACGGGGCGGTGTTGCAGCTGCCGAGCGCATCTGCCCGGAAGACGACCTTCCCGCCGGTCTTCGCGGTCAGGTCCCCCCGCACACACTGCCCGTCGAGCTCCTGGGTGACCTTGCCGGTGATCGTGATGTCCTTGCCGTTCCCGGCTTTTCCGGTGCAGTCGACGACCGCGGTGTGGTGCGCCGAGGCGGAGGGTGACGCGCCCACGACCTGGCTCCCCTCGATGTCGGCCGTGCAGTTCAGCCACCGCACATCGACCCCGTTGCGCTCCAGGGCGCTGGTGCCGGCCCGGTCGGTGGTCACGGCGATGGATGCGGAGTTCATGCTGCCCGTCGGCTCACAGGCCACGGCACCTGCGACCGCCGCGCCTGCGAGTGCGGACGCGGCCAGAAAGCGACGGGTTCTTCCCTGACCCCATGGTCCTTGATGTCCCCGTGCCCTTGATGTCCCCATACGGGCAGCTTCCCACCGTTCCCCCCTGGGACGGTAGACGGCTCGCGGTCACAACGGGGCGGCTCCGGCGCGCCGGAGGGGGCTCATGCCCAGCGGCCGGTGCGCCCCAGCAGCAGTGCCGTCGCCGCCGTGCCCGCCGTCGAGGTGCGCAGGACGGACGTTCCGAGCCGGCAGGTACGGGCACCCGCCGCGGCGAAGTCCGCCAGTTCGTCCGGCGACACACCGCCCTCGGGGCCGACGACCAGCACGATCTCGCCCTGGGTGGGGAGCTGAACGGTGGCCAGCGGCTCACTGCCGTAGCCCCGGTCCTCGTGCAGGACGGCGGCGAAGTCCGCCGCGGCCAGAAGTGCGGCAACCTGTTTGGTCGTCAGTGCGTCCGCCACCTCGGGAAAGCGCACCCGGCGCGACTGCTTTCCCGCTTCGCGGGCGGTGTTGCGCCATTTCGCGAGGGACTTGAGGCCGCGGTCGCCCTTCCACTGCGTGATGCAGCGCGATGCCTGCCAGGGCACGATCGCGTCCACACCGGTCTCCGTCATCGTCTCGACGGCGACCTCGCCACGGTCGCCCTTGGGCAGGGCCTGGACGACGGTGATACGGGGTGTGGGCCACGGCTCCTCATGGACCGTCGCCAGGCCGGCGACCACGAGCCGGTCCTTGCCGTCGGCGGCCCTGACGACGCCCTCCGCCCAACGACCGTGGCCGTCCGTCAGCACGACGTCCTCACCGGCGTGCAGCCGCTTCACCGATACGGCGTGCCGTCCCTCGGGTCCTTCCAGGACGAACTCGGGTCCGTCGGGGACCTGTTCGACGACGAAGACCGGTGCGGTCACTGCGTACTCCCTGTGCTCACTGCCGCCCGTGCGGCGTCCAGTTCTTCGACGAGCAGTCCGATCAGCCGACCGGCGGGCAGCTCGCGTGCCATCCGGTGCCCCTGCCCCGCCCACAGTGCCATGCCCTGGGCGTCCCCGGCCTTTGCCGCCGCCTTGCGCAGCCCGGCCGTCAGATAGTGGACCTGCGGGTAGGCGGCGGGGGCGTACGGGCCGTGCTCGCGCATGAAGCGGTTGACCAGGCCTCGGGCCGGGCGGCCGGAGAACGCCCGGGTCAGGGCTGTCCGCACGAACAGCGGATTGGTCAGTGCCTGCTTGTGCAGCGGATTCGCCCCGGACTCGGGGCAGATGAGGAACGCCGTGCCGAGCTGCGCCGCCTCCGCGCCCGCGGCGAGCACCGCGGCCATCTGGGACCCGCGCATCAGCCCGCCCGCGGCGATGATCGGCACCTGAACGGTCTCGCGGACCTGGGCCACCAGGGAGAGCAGTCCGATCCCGGTGCCGTCGGTCTGCGGGTCGTCGCGGTGGGTGGACTGGTGGCCGCCCGCCTCGACGCCCTGGACACAGACCGCGTCGGCGCCCGCCCACTGGGCGGTCTGGGCCTCCTCGGGCGTGGTGACCGTCACTACCGTGTACGTGCCGACACCGGCGAACGCGTCGAGGGTGTCGCGGGTCGGGCAGCCGAAGGTGAACGAGACTGCCGGGACCGGGTCCTCCAGGAGGATGGCGAGCTTGGCCTCGTAGCCGTCGTCGCCGCTGGAGTCCGGGTCGTCGAGCGGGGTCTCGTACCAGGCGGCCTCACCGGCGAGCTGATGCCGGTACACCTCGACAGCACTCGGGTCGGCGAGACCCGGCTGCGGCATGAAGAGATTGACGCCGAAGGGCTGACCGGTCAGCCCGCGCAGCTGTTTGATCTCGTTGTACATGCCGTCCGCCGTCTTGTACCCGGCGGCGAGGAAGCCCAGCCCGCCCGCTTCGGCGACGGCCGCGACGAGCTGCGGACAGGACGCACCACCCGCCATCGGGGCCTGCACGATCGGATACCGGCAGAGATCGGTCAACACGGATGACATGCCCGCATCGTGTCACGTCCTGCGTGACTCGGCGTGCGCGGCCTGCGGTCCATTTTGTCCTCAAACGCCGGACGGGCTCGTCAGGCGAGCCCGTCCGGCGGCAGGAAACGGTGTACGAGGGCCGTCAGCGGCCGTTGAAGGCGTCCTTCAGCCGGGAGAACAGCCCCTGCTGCCCAGGCTGGAACTGACCGGTGGGCCGCTCCTCGCCGCGCGCCTTCGCCAGGTCCCGCAGCAGTCGCTCCTGGTCCGGGTCCAGCTTCGTCGGGGTCAAGACCTCGACGTGCACGATCAGATCGCCACGCCCGCCGCCCCGCAGATGCGTGATGCCGCGGCCGTGCAGCGGGACCGACTGGCCCGACTGGGTGCCGGGCCGGATGTCGACCTCCTCCAGGCCGTCGAGCGTCTCCAGCGGCACCTTGGTGCCGAGCGCGCCCGCTGTCATGGGGATGGTGACCGTGCAGTGCAGATCGTCGCCGCGGCGCTGGAACACCGAGTGCGGCAGCTCATGGATCTCCACATACAGATCGCCGGCCGGGCCGCCGCCGGGGCCGACCTCGCCCTCGCCCGCGAGCTGGATGCGGGTGCCGTTGTCGACACCGGCGGGGATCTTCACGGTGAGCGTGCGCCTCGACCGGATGCGGCCGTCGCCGGCGCACTCCGGGCACGGGGTCGGCACGACCGTACCGAAGCCCTGGCACTGCGGGCAGGGCCGTGAGGTCATGACCTGGCCCAGGAAGGACCGGGTGACCTGGGAGACCTCACCGCGGCCGCGGCACATGTCACAGGTCTGGGCGGAGGTGCCGGGTGCGGCGCCCTCGCCGCTGCAGGTCGTACAGACGACGGCCGTGTCGACCTGGATGTCCTTGGTGGTGCCGAACGCGGCCTCGGCGAGATCGATCTCCAGCCGGATCATCGCGTCCTGGCCGCGCCGGGTGCGCGAACGGGGTCCGCGCTGCGACGACGTACCGAAGAACGCGTCCATGATGTCGGAGAAGTTGCCGAAGCCACCCTGTCCGAATCCGCCCGCGCCACCGCCGCCGGAGGCGGACAGCGGGTCGCCGCCGAGGTCGTAGACCTGCTTCTTCTGCGGGTCCGACAGCACCTCGTAAGCGGCGTTGATCTCCTTGAACCGCTCCTGGGTCTTCGGATCGGGGTTCACATCCGGATGCAGCTCGCGTGCGAGCCGCCGGAATGCCTTCTTGATCTCGTCCTGAGATGCGTCGCGGCGCACGCCGAGTACGGCGTAATAGTCCGTGGCCACTTACGACTCCGCCAGGATCTGTCCGACGTAACGTGCCACTGCGCGTACCGCTCCCATCGTTCCGGGGTAGTCCATGCGGGTCGGTCCGACCACGCCGAGTTTGGCGACTGCCTCGTCGCCCGAACCGTAGCCGACCGCGACGACGGACGTGGAGTTGAGCCCCTCGTGGGCGTTCTCGTGCCCGATCCGTACGGTCATGCCTGAGTCCTTGGCCTCGCCGAGCAGCTTCAGCAGCACGACCTGCTCCTCCAATGCCTCCAGCACCGGCCGGATCATCACAGGGAAGTCGTGCCCGAAGCGGGTGAGGTTGGAGGTGCCGCCGATCATCAGCCGCTCCTCCGTCTCCTCAACGAGGGTTTCGAGCAGGGTGGAGAGCACGGTGGACACGGTTCCCCGGTCCTCGCTCTCGAAGGATTCCGGCAGATCCTGCACCAGCTGCGGGACATCCGCGAAACGGCGTCCGACGACCCGGCTGTTGAGCCGGGCCCGCAGATCGGCGAGAGAGGTCTCACCGAACGGGGCGGGGCAGTCGATCATGCGCTGCTCGACCCGGCCGGTGTCCGTGATCAGCACGAGCATCAGCCGGGCGGCTGCCAGTGACAGCAACTCCACATGCCGAACCGTCGACCGGGTCAGCGAGGGGTACTGCACGATGGCGACCTGCCGGGTCAGCTGCGCGAGCAGCCGTACGGTGCGGCCCACGACATCGTCGAGGTCGACCGCGCCGTCGAGGAAATTGTGAATGGCACGACGTTCCGGCGACGAGAGGGGCTTGACGCCCGCAAGCTTGTCGACGAAGAGCCGGTACCCCTTGTCCGTCGGGATGCGTCCCGCACTGGTGTGGGGCTGGGCGATGAAGCCCTCGTCCTCCAGCACCGCCATGTCGTTGCGGACGGTGGCCGGGGAGACCCCCAGCTTGTGCCGCTCGGTGAGCGCCTTGGAGCCCACGGGCTCCTCGGTGCCGACATAGTCCTGGACGATGGCGCGCAGCACTTCGAGTCTGCGTTCGCTGAGCATCGCGCACACCTCCAGCTGTTTTTCCTCGGTGGTTCTCGGGCCGTTCCTGCTTCATTGCCAGGAATCCCCCTGGCACTCTGTCCTCACGAGTGCCAGCGACCCCCCGCCCAGTGTACGGCGGTCGAGTGGGGGCCTAGCAAGGGCGATCGGCCACCCTACTGCGAGACTGCGCAGGTCGTTGCCGATAGCGTTGCGGTATGGACGCCTCTTGGGAAGAGTTCGGCTGGGAGCGACTCGGTCACGGAGTGGGCCGACGCCGCCTTCCCGGATGGGATGCGACAGTCGCACTGGTGGTCGGAGCGGATGGAGTGCTGCTCTACGACACCGGATCAACGCTCCGCGAAGGCGCGGAAATCCGGGCCCAGGCGCAGGCCCTGCTCGGCCGGAGCGTGACGCATATCGCACTCGGCCACCCTCATTTCGACCATGTGCTGGGCACTGCCGCGTTCTCCGGCGCCCAGGTGTACGGAGCGGCCGGCATGGCCGGGCTGCTGAAGCTCGGGGCGGACGATCTGCGCGCCTCCGCAGTGCGCCACGGAGTGTCCGAACTCGATGCGGCCGAGGCCGCCGATGCGCTGGTGGCGCCGCACCACGAGGTGGGCGGCGAGTGGGCGCTCGATCTGGGCGGCGGCCGTCAAGTGCTGCTGGCGAATGTGGGCCCCGCCCACAGCGGCCACGATCTGGCGGTGCTCGTCCCGGGCTCCCCCGCGGTGGTGCTCTGCGGCGACCTGGTCGAGGAGTCCGGCGAACCGCAGGCGGGACGGGACGCCGTCCCGTCCCGCTGGCCGGCCGCGCTGGACCGGCTGCTGGCGCTGGGCGGCGAGGAAGCGGTGTACGTTCCGGGGCACGGAGCGGTGGTGGACGCGGCGTTCGTCAGGGACCAGCGCGACCAACTGGCCGTCCTCTTCGGCGTGTCGTGATGTGTTGTCGTCCTATCGTCATCCGATGCGCAGCTACCAGCCGGATCTGACCCCGCCGTGGAAGAAGTCCGCCCCCGTTCCCGAGGTCCCCGCCGAGCCCGATCTGGTCGTGGAGGAGGTCTCCACCGGATTCTGCGGTGCGGTGATCCGCTGCGAGAAGACAGCCCAGGGTCCGACGGTGACCCTGGAGGACCGCTTCGGCAAGCACCGGGTGTTTCCGATGGAGCCGCGCGGCTTCCTGCTGGAGGGCCGAGTGGTCACGCTCGTACGCCCGTCGGCGGCCGGTCCCGTACGCCCCACGCGCACGGCCTCGGGTTCGGTCGCGGTCCCCGGGGCGCGCGCCCGGGTCGCACGGGCGGGCCGGATCTACGTGGAGGGCCGCCACGACGCGGAGCTGGTCGAGCGGGTCTGGGGCGACGACCTGCGGATCGAGGGCGTGGTCGTCGAGTATCTGGAAGGCATCGACGACCTCCCGGCCATCGTGCGCGAGTTCTCCCCCGGCCCGGATGCCAGGCTGGGCGTCCTGGTCGACCATCTGGTCCCGGGCTCCAAGGAGTCCCGGATCGCGTCCCAGGTCTCGGACGTGAACGTGCTGGTGGTCGGCCACCCCTACATCGACGTGTGGGAGGCGGTGAAGCCGTCGTCCGTGGGCATCACCGCCTGGCCGGTGGTCCCGCGCGGCCAGGACTGGAAGACGGGCGTGTGCCGCGCGCTGGGCTGGCCGGAGAGCACGGGCGCGGCCTGGCAGCGAATCCTGTCCACGGTGCGCTCGTACCGGGATCTGGAACCGGCACTGCTGGGTTCCGTGGAACACCTGATCGACTTCGTGACAGCGCCGCCTCAGTAGCCCCTCCGCCGGCCCCCAGCCCCTGCGGCGTTTGAGGAGCGGGGTCCGGGGCGGAGCCCCGAATACGGGAAGGGGCGGGCAGCGGAACAGGCCCGCCGCAGGCGTACCCGCACCCCACCCGGCCCCGCCCCTCTCAGTCCACCAGATCCCGCACCACCGCATCCGCCAACAACCGCCCCCGCAACGTAAGCACCGCCCGCCCCTGTCCATACGGCACCGGCTCCAGCAGCCCGTCCTCGACCGCCCGCCCCGCCGCTGCCAGCCCCGCCGGTGCCAGCAGCGACAACGGGCACCCGTCCGCGAGTCGCAGCTCCAGCAGGATCCGCTCGACCCGCCGGTCCTCCGCGGAAAGGATCTCGCGCCCGGCCCCCGGCGACCGCCCCTCGGCCAGAGCCTGTGCGTACGCCCCCGGATGCTTCACGTTCCACCAGCGCACCCCGCCGACATGGCTGTGCGCGCCGGGACCGGCGCCCCACCAGTCGGCGCCGCGCCAGTACAGCTCGTTGTGCAGGCACCGGCCCTCGGGCGTACGGGCCCAGTTCGACACCTCGTACCAGGAGAAGCTCGCCGCAGCCATCGCCTCGTCCGCGATCAGGTACCGGTCCGCATGGGCGTCGTCATCGGTCATCGGGATCTCGCCGCGCCGGATCCGCCGGGCCAGCTGAGTGCCCTCCTCGACAATCAGCGCGTACGCGGACACATGGTCCGGCCCCGCACCGATCGCCGCTTCCAGCGAGGCCCGCCAGTCGTCGTCGGACTCCCCGGGGGTGCCGTAGATCAGATCGAGGTTGACATGCTCGAAGCCCGCCTGCCGAGCCTCGGCGACACACGCCTCGGGCCGCCCCGGTGTATGCGTACGGTCCAGGATCTTCAGCACATGCTGTCGCGCGCTCTGCATCCCGAACGAGATCCGGTTGAAGCCGCCCTCCCGCAGCTCGGCCAGATACGCCGGATCGACGGACTCCGGGTTGGCCTCGGTGGTGATCTCGGCATCGTCCGCGAGCCCGAACTCGTCGCGGATCGCCCCCAGCATCTGTACCAGGTCTCCGGCGGCCAGCAGGGTCGGCGTGCCGCCGCCGACGAAGACCGTACGGACCGGTCGCGGGTCGTCGCCGAGCACCTTGCGGGCCTGGCGGACCTCGCCGATCAGATGGGCGGCGTAGTTGTCCCGGGAGGCCAGCGCACCGCCGGAACCGCGCAGCTCGGTCGCGGTGTACGTGTTGAAGTCGCAGTAGCCGCAGCGGGTCGCGCAGTACGGCACATGCAGGTAGAAGCCGAGCGGCCGGCCGGCGGCGCCTTCCAGGGCATGGCGGGGCAGCGCCCCGTCGTCGGGTACGGGTTCACCATCGGGCAGTACGGAGGGCATACCGCCCATTGTCACTCGCCGCCGGGAACCTCCGAGCCATGTCCATGATCACGAAAGGCCACGCATCCACGGACCGCACGCCGCACCCGAACCGTAGTGAGCACCCCGACAGGCTCTTACGACCTCGCCCTCACCCCGCCTGCAGCACCAGCAGCGCCAGATCGTCATCGGGCGGCCGCTCGGCGAATTCGTGCACGGCCCGCTTGATCCGGTCCGCGATCCCGTCCGCCGACAGCCCGGCACAATCGGCCAGCGCCCGCGCCAGACCGTCCCCGTCGTCGAACATCAGCGCCCCGCAGCGCCGCTCCGTCACGCCGTCCGTGACGCACAGCAGGCTGTCGCCCGGCGCCAGCTCGAAGCTCTGGCTCTCGTACGCGACATCGTCGAAGATCCCGAGCAGCATCTGCGGCTCGGCGGCCGGACGCACCTCGCCTTCGGGGCGCAGCAGCAGCGGCAACGGGTGGCCGGCGCTGGCGAGGGTGCAGCGCACGCCGCCGCCGGGAAGCGGCACGAGCTCCCCGTACAGCAGGGAGAGAAAGCGGGACTGCCCGGTGTCCGCCGTCTGCTGGCCGCCCGCCGCGGCCACCATGAGCGCGGCAGCTTCGGCAGCCTCCATGGCATCGTCGAGGAGCAGCCGGTTGAGCCGGTCCAGTACTTCGCCGACGCCGAAACCCTCACGGGCCAGCAGCCGCAGCCAGGGCCGGGCGAGACCGGTGACGACGGCGGCTTCGGGGCCGCTGCCCTGTACATCGCCGAGGACGAAGCACCAGCGGTCGCCGGGGCACGGGAAGATGTCGTAGAAGTCGCCGCCGACGACCCCGTCGTCGCTGGGCTCATACACCAGTGAGCTGGTGACGCCGGGTATGTCGGCGACCTTGCTGGGCAGCAGTGCGCGTTGCAGGATGCGGCTGATGGTGGCCTGCCGGGTGTAGGCGCGGGCGGCACCGACAGCGAGGCCGACACGGCGTACGAAGTCCTCGATCAGGGCGGTCACTTCGTCGGGAACCCGTGCCATGCCCTCCCGGCCGAGGAGTACGGCGCCGAGTGTCCGGCCGCCCGATGTGATCCGGTAGGCGAGAGCGGATCCGGCGCGCCCGTCGGATTCCCCGCCGTCCGCCTCGCCGCCGGGCCAGGGCAGGGAGACGGGTCCGGTGCCCACCCGCTCGGGCAACCGGATCGGGTCCTGCTCCAGCACCGTACGCAACTGCCCGGTCTCGGCCTCGTCCCGGTGCCAGACGCTGGCGAGCCGGGGGACGGCCGCGGGGCCGCCGTTCTCGGGCTCCAGCCAGATCGCGCACCAGTCGGCGAGTCTGGGCACCAGTAACTGTCCGGCGAGCGCCGCGACGATGTCCTCGTCGAGCTGGCCTGCGAGCAGGTCCGAGGCCTCGGCGAGGAACGAGAGCGCACCGCGGCCGGCCCAGTCCGCGGCGTCGCGCAGGGCCCGCCGGGGACTGGGGGCGAGCAGCTCGGCGGCACGCAGCCCCTGCTGGAATCCAGGCTCGGCCGACGGTTCGGGGAACGGATTCCAGTCGTCGACGGGAAGCCGGGCCCAGACGGTCTTGAGGCCGGTGCGGTAGGTGATGCCCCAGCGCTCGGCGAGGGTGCCGACGAGCTGGAGCCCGCGACCGTACTCGGCGGGGTCCTCGGGGCCGGTGGCGGCATCGCCCTCCGCCGTGTCCGCCGCGCTGCCGGCCACCGGGCGTTCGCTGCGTACGGCACGGGCCGGGTGGTGATCGGAGACCTCCAGTACCAGGGCCGCGGCCTCGTCCTCGGCGGCCTCCTCAAGCCGGCAGATCAGCTCGACATTGGTCCCGGCGTGCACGACCGCGTTGGTGACCAGCTCGCTGACGACGACCGCCGCATCCTCGGCCAGACGTTCGCTGAAGCCCACGGCCGCCGGCAGTCCCAGCCCGGTCCACTCGGTGAGCGCTGCCCGGACGAACCGGCGGGCAGCGGAGGGCGCGAGGAGGTTTCCGGGCAGGGACGTACGGGCGACCGGCCGCGCATCCGCATGGCCGACGGTGATACCGGGACGCTGAACGATGTCCCGCTGCAAGGGAATGGGCCCCACGGTGCAGCTCCTGACCTGTTCTCGCTCTGTCTGTCTGTTCTCGTTCTATTCTCGCTGGGCGCCGCTGACGACACCGACAGAGTGACAGATGGACCACGCTCATAAGCGACGAGTTGCCGAAGTGAGCAGAGAAAGTGAGCGGAGAGAAACGGAAGCAGCCGCACCGTGCGGCCGGTGGGCAAGGACCTGTATTACGCCTCGCGGGTCCCCATGTACATGTCGTCGATGAGGCCCTTGTACTCACGCTCGACGACCGGCCGCTTCAGCTTGAGACTGGGCGTCAGCTCGCCGTGCTCGATGTCGAGATCGCGGGGCAGCAGGCGGAACTTCTTGATGGTCTGCCAGCGCTGCAGCCCCTCGTTGAGCCGCTTCACATAGCCTTCGATGAGCTCCACCGCCTGCGGGGACGCCACCACTTCGGCGTACGGCTTCCCGCCCAGACCGTTCTCGGCGGCCCAGCCGAGGATGGTCGGCTCGTCGAGCGCGATCAGGGCGGTGCAGAAGTTACGGTCCGCGCCGTGCACCAGGATGTTGGAGACGAACGGGCAGACCGCCTTGAACTGTCCCTCGACCTCCGCCGGGGCGATGTATTTGCCGCCGGACGTCTTGATCAGGTCCTTCTTGCGGTCGGTGATCCGGAGATAGCCGTCCACGGACAGCTCGCCGATGTCGCCGGTGTGGAACCAGCCGTCCGCCTCCAACACCTCGGCGGTCTTCTCCGGGAGCCCCTGGTAGCCCTGCATCAGGCCGGGGCCGCGCAGCAGGATCTCGCCGTCGTCGGCGATCCGCACCTCGGTGCCGGGGAGCGGCTTGCCCACGGTGCCGGTGCGGTAGGCCTCGCCCGGGTTGACGAAGGAGGCGGCGCTGGTCTCGGTGAGGCCGTAGCCCTCCAGGATGTGGATGCCGGCGCCCGAGAAGAAGTAGCCGATGTCGGGGGCGAGCGCCGCGGAGCCGGAGATACAGGCGCGCAGCCGGCCGCCGAAGGCCTCGCGGATCTTGGCGAAGACGAGGGCGTCGGCGACCTTGTGCTTGGCGCCGAGAGCGAACGGGACGGAGGCCGTGCCGGTGCGCCGGAAGTTGTCCTGCGAGACCGTCGCGTACTCGCGGGCGACCCCGGCCGCCCACTGGAAGATCTTGTACTTGGCACCGCCACCGGCCCGTGCCTTGGCGGCGACGCCGTTGTAGACCTTTTCGAAGATACGGGGGACGGCGGCCATGTACGTCGGCTGGACCACCGGCAGATTCTCGATGATCTTGTCGACCCGGCCATCGACGGCGGTGACGTGGCCGACCTCGATCTGGCCGGAGGTGAGGACCTTGCCGAAGACGTGTGCGAGCGGCAGCCAGAGGTACTGGACGTCGTCCTTGGTGATCAGGCCGGTCGCCGCGGTGGCCTTGGCCATGTACGACCAGTTGTCGTGCGGCAGGCGTACGCCCTTGGGGCGTCCGGTGGTGCCCGAGGTGTAGATCAGGGTGGCCAGCTGATCGGCCGTGATGGCGGCGACCCGCTCCTTGATCGTGTCGGGGTTCTTCGCCAGGTGCTCGGCACCGCGGGCCTCCAGATCGGCAAGGGTGAGCACCCAGCCCTCGGGGTCGCCCTCGACGGGTCCGGCGCCCTCGGGGTCCATGACGACGACGTGGGCGAGATCCGGCAGCTCGGCGCGGCACTCCCGGGCCTTGGCCAGCTGGCGGGCGTCCTCGGCGATCAGGACCCGGCTCTCGGAGTCGGAGAGGATGAACGCCGACTCCTCGGCATTGGTCGACGGGTAGATCGTCGTGGTGGCGGCACCCGCGCACATCACACCGAGGTCGACGAGGATCCATTCCACTCGCGTGCCGGCGGCGAGCGCGATCCGCTCCTCCGGCTGCACACCCAGACCGATCAGCCCTGCCGCGATGGCGTACACCCGGTCGGCGGCCTGTGCCCAGCTCAGCGACTTCCACTCATCCGGTCCCCCGTCGGCGGCCGCAGGGACGGGGTAGCGGTAGGCCTCCCCGTCCGGGGTGGCCGCGACGCGGTCGATGAAGAGGTTCGCCACGGAGGGCGGTCGGTTCTCGATCAAGGTCTGTGTGTCGCTCACGACATCCTCCGGGCCTGCGGCAGTGCTTCACGACCGGCTGTTGATTGCTGCTTGTTCCTACGTGTGTTCCCGCGCACTCTGTGCGCTTGGTCCTGCGGTGTTTGCCTGTTACTTGTCCTGCGGTGCCCGATCTCGCTTGCTTAACTGGCGAGTAACCACGAGGTCGTGATCAGGGTAGAGCGCCCACGTCCGCCACGTAAGGGGCAATGGGCCGCCGCTTCATAACGAACGGGCCCCTGTGCCGCAGCGCGCTGCGGCGGGCGTATCCCGATCCAGGAGGTCCTGGCCTCGCTCGACGCGGCCGAGTCCACGGTCTGAGCCGTTACCGGCCCCATCGGGCG
>NZ_JBEOVN010000016.1:0-71311 GCF_040295565.1 Streptomyces sp. NPDC002785
CGGCAATCCTGCCGGGCGCTCGCCGCCTTTGTCACTCGGCGTGACGGTGGAACCCTGCACGGCAGGGCGAGCGCCGGGACAAAGTAGTCTTGAGCCCATGCCCGAACGCCGTACCGTCGCCCTTGTCACTCTTGGCTGCGCCCGTAACGAGGTGGACTCGGAGGAGCTCGCAGGCCGCTTGGCAGCGGACGGCTGGGAGCTCGTCGAGGATGCCTCCGACGCGGATGTCGCCGTCGTCAACACCTGTGGATTCGTCGAGGCCGCCAAGAAGGACTCCGTCGATGCCCTGCTCGAAGCAAATGATCTGAAGGACCACGGCAGGACCCAGGCCGTGGTCGCCGTCGGCTGCATGGCCGAGCGCTACGGCAAGGACCTGGCCGAGGCCCTGCCCGAGGCGGACGGCGTCCTCGGATTCGACGACTACGCAGACATCTCCGACCGCCTCCAGACCATCCTCAACGGCGGCATCCACGCCTCGCACACCCCGCGCGACCGCCGCAAGCTCCTGCCGATCAGCCCGGCCGAGCGGCAGGACGCCGCCGTGGCCCTGCCGGGGCACGCACAGGAGGCTGCACCGGCCCCCGTCCCCGAGGACCTTCCCGACGGAGTCGCTCCGGTCTCCGGGCCGCGGGCGCCCCTGCGCCGTCGGCTGGGCACCAGCCCCGTCGCCTCGGTGAAGCTCGCCTCCGGCTGCGACCGCCGCTGCTCCTTCTGCGCCATCCCGTCCTTCCGCGGCTCCTTCATCTCGCGCCGCCCGTCGGACGTATTGGGGGAGACCCGCTGGCTGGCCGAGCAGGGGGTGAAGGAGGTCATGCTGGTCTCCGAGAACAACACCTCGTACGGCAAGGACCTCGGCGACATCCGGCTGCTGGAGACGCTGCTGCCGGAGCTCGCCGACGTCGAGGGGATCGAGCGCATCCGGGTCAGCTATCTGCAGCCGGCGGAGATGCGGCCGGGCCTCATCAACGTACTGACCTCGACCCCGAAGGTCGCCCCGTACTTCGACCTGTCCTTCCAGCACTCGGCCCCCGGCGTGCTGCGGGCGATGCGCCGCTTCGGTGACACCGACCGCTTCCTGGAGCTCCTGGACACCATCCGTAGCAAGGCGCCGCAGGCCGGTGCACGCTCCAACTTCATCGTGGGCTTCCCCGGCGAGACCGAGGCCGACCTGGCGGAGCTGGAACGCTTCCTCACCGGCGCCAGGCTCGACGCCATCGGCGTCTTCGGCTACTCCGACGAGGAGGGCACCGAGGCGGTCGGTTACGAGAACAAGCTGGACGCCGACACCATCGCGGAGCGGCTCGCGCATATCTCGCAACTGGCCGAGGAGCTGACCTCGCAGCGAGCCGAGGAGCGCCTGGGGGAGTCCCTGCAGGTGCTGGTCGAGTCCGTGGACGAAGAGGACGGTGCGGTGGGACGCGCGGCGCACCAGGCCCCCGAAACAGACGGCCAGGTGCTCTTCACCGCACGCGACGGCCTCGTGCCCGGCCGTATGGTCGAGGCAAAGGTTGTGGGCACCGAAGGAGTGGACCTGGTGGCCGAGTGCTCCGAACTCGTGGAGGCGGCCAGATGACGGGAGTCCCGGCATCCGCGGCAGGCGGCTCCGGCGCGACGCCGGTCCGCGGCGGCAAGCTGGGTACTGCGGCCGTCAATCAGGCCAGCCTGTGGAACATCGCCAATCTGCTCACCATGCTGCGGCTGGTGCTGGTGCCCGGCTTCGTGATGCTGCTGCTGCACAATGGCGGCGACGACCCGGCCTGGCGGTCGTTCGCCTGGGCGGCGTTTGCCATCGCCATGATCACCGACCTGTTCGACGGTCATCTCGCACGCACATACAACCTGGTCACCGACTTCGGGAAGATCGCCGACCCGATCGCGGACAAGGCGATCATGGGTGCGGCGCTGATCTGTCTGTCGTATCTCGGTGATCTGCCCTGGTGGGTCACGGGCGTGATCCTCTTCCGCGAGATCGGCATCACGCTGATGCGGTTCTGGGTGATACGACATGCGGTGATCCCGGCCAGTCGCGGCGGGAAGATAAAGACCCTGGCACAGGGGACGGCCGCCGGGATGTACGTCCTGGCGCTGACCGGTCCACTTGCCACCCTGCGCTTCTGGGTGATGGCGGTGGCTGTCGTGCTGACGGTCGTCACCGGGCTCGACTATGTGCGCCAGGCCGTCGTGCTGCGGCGCAAGGGGCTCGCGGCCGAGCGGGCCGCTGCGGCGGAGGCTGCTGGGGGGTATGGGGTGTCTGCGGGGCCTGGAGCGGCTGGAGCATCAGGGGCCGCTGAGGGTGCAGGGCCGGTCTCCGGGGCCACGGGTGCCCGTGGTTCGGCGGAGGCCGAGCGGTGACTGCCGCGGCCCGGGTGCTGGAGCTGCTCGTGGAGCGCGGTGAGACTCTTGCCGTGGCCGAGTCCCTGACCGGCGGTCTGGTCGCGGCGGAGCTGACGTCCGTACCGGGTGCCTCGAACTCCTTCCGCGGGTCCGTGACGGCGTACGCAACGCCGCTGAAGCGGGAATTGCTGGGTGTGGACGGCGTCCTCCTGGCGGAGCGCGGTGCGGTCGACGCGGAGGTGGCGCGGCAGATGGCGACAGGTGTGCGGCGCGTTCTGGGGGCAGACTGGGGTATGGCCACCACCGGCGTTGCGGGACCCGAGCCGCAGGACGGCAAGCCCGTCGGCACGGTCTATGTTGCGGTGGCCGGGCCGGACGGCGCGGAGAATGTGACCGCGCTGCGGTTGAGCGGCGGGCGTGCGGACATCCGTAGAGAGAGCGTACGAAGCGTGCTGGCATTGCTCTCCGCCGAACTCGGCAAGAATGCAAGCGCACAGGATACGGAACACAACGGGGGGAATTGATGTTTGCAGCCCTGAGTGAACACGACATCGCTCCCCGCACGGCCGCGGCGCAAGGCGGTACGGTGGGGCGTGAAGGATGCGGCTACGCGGTCCGAGGAGGGAGCCACCGATGATTCTGCTCCGTCGCCTGCTTGGTGACGTGCTGCGTCGGCAGCGCCAGCGCCAAGGCCGTACTCTGCGCGAAGTCTCCTCGTCCGCCCGAGTCTCGCTCGGCTATCTCTCCGAGGTGGAGCGGGGGCAGAAGGAGGCATCCTCCGAACTGCTCTCCGCTATTTGCGACGCGCTTGACGTACGGATGTCCGAGCTCATGCGTGAAGTGAGCGATGAGCTGTCGCTGGCCGAACTGGCCGAGTCGGCAGCAGCCAGCGACCCGGTGCCTGTACCGGTACGCCCAATGCTCAATTCCGTCTCCGTGACGTCGGTGGCGGGTGTGCCGACGGGACGGGTAACCATCAAGGCGCCCGCGGAAGCGGTGGATGTCGTCGCCGCCTGACCCGCGCGGTCCAGTGTGAAGCGGAGCCCCGGTCGGCCCCTAAGGGGGCGACCGGGGCTTCTGCGCGGTCCGGGGCGGATGGGCGTGGTCCGTTCTGGATGCGGCTCGGGAGTGTCTGGGCGAGACTGCGACTATGAGGCGCCTATCAGGAAGATCGCGGGTAGCTCGACACGGCCTGACGTGGGTTGACGTGTCTCGATGCGACCTGATGCGGTCTGCTCCGGGGTGCCCCTGAGCGCCTCAGGCGCAGGGGGAGTCAATGATCCGGAGCAAGCCCGGATGTCCCGGGCGGAGAGCGCACAACGGTCTGCGGCAGCGCACTGCGCGCCGGTGCTGCACCGGTGCGCCCTCCCGTCGGCCGAGCGGGCCGGGCTAGGTTCGGCCGGAGGAGGCAGCCATGGTACGGCGATGGGTGCCGGCGCTCGTTCTCGGCGGGGTGTGGTGGTGGGCCGTGCTGCGGCTCGTGCTGGAACCGGCCCATGCGGGGCTTGTCGAGGGCGCGGTGGCGGCGGGCGGATGGGGGCTGAGCCTCCTGCCCGTGCATGTGGCCGCGACCGCTGGGCCGACGGGGGCGAGCGGGGCGGATGCGGGTGCGGGGCGGTGGTCTGCTCTTGGGATGCGGTGTGCGGGTTGGTGGTCCGGCATCGGGACGCAGTGTGTGAGTCGGTGGTGTGCTGTTGGGATGCGGTGCGGTGGCTGGGCGTGGCGGACTACCAGGGCATGGCTGCGCCGCCGTTCGGGCGGAGGATCTGACCGGTCATGAAGGCCGACGCATCGGATGCGAGATGGAGCAGGGTGTGGGCGACGTCCTCGGGCTCGCCGACCCGGCCGAGCGGGGAGATCCGCGCCATCGTGGCCTCCGCCCGGTGTTGCTGTTGTGGCGGGCGGTCATGGGCGTAGGGATCCAGCCCGGGGCAACGGCGTTGACGCGGATGGAATGAGGCCCCAGCTCGGTCGCAAGGGTCGTCAGCTGGACGGCCGCCGCCTTGGCCGCGCTGCAGCAGAGCAGCCCCGGGCTCGTGGCGTCGACCGCTCCCGAGTCCATGGTGATCAGCGAGCCGGGTGCGCGGAGCGTGATCATGCTGCGGGCCACTTCCTGACAGGCGTACAGAACGCCTCTGAAATTGACTGGGAGGACCCGATCGAGGTCGTCGTCCGTGTCTCCAGGACGCTACTCGTATGCATGATTCCGGCCACGGCTGCCAGGCTGTCGATATCGCCCGCGGCGGCCACCGCGGCCCTGATCCGACTGCGGTCGGTCTAACTCGTAGGGCCTGTTTGACAGCGCGGGCACCAGTAGGTGGGGCGGGCGTCCTGATCGGCCGTGCGGATGGGCGTGCCGCAGCGCAGGCAGGGGCGGTTGGTCCTGCCGTAGACCCAGAGCCGTTCGGTCGTGCGGGGCGCTGCGCCGGTGGTCGTGCGCATGGGGCGGTCGCGGTTGACTTCGAGGAGTTGTCTGGCCGTGGTGACAAGCCGGGCGATGGTGGGGGCGGCCAAGTCGCCGATGGAGAGCCAAGGGGTCGCACGGGCGAGGAAGCAGAGCTCGGCCTTGTAGATGTTGCCGATTCCGGCCAGGTTGCGCTGGTCCAGGAGGGCCTCGCCCAGGGGGCGGGAGGGGTCGCTGAGCAGATTGTGCAGAGCCGTGTCGGGGTTCCAGTCGGGGCCCAGCAGATCGGGGCCGAGATGGCCGACCGCCTTCTCCTCGTCCCGGGTGCGGAGGAGTTCGAGGACGGGGAGCCGGTAGCCGACGGCCGTGTGCTCCGCGTTGGCGAGGACGGCGCGGATCTGGTGGGCGGGGCCGCCGCGCCAGCGCTCGCCCGGAGCATAGATGCGCCAGGCGCCGTCCATCCGCAGATGGCTGTGGAGGGTCAGGCCGCCCTCGATACGGGTGAGGAGATGCTTGCCGCGCGAGGCGACGTCCAGAACCGTCCGGCCGGTGAGGTCGGCGGTGGCGAACCGGGGGACGCGCAGGTCGCAGCGAGTGAGGACCCGGTCGGCGAGTGCGGCGTGCAGACGTTTGGCGGTCTGCAGGACGGTGTCTCCTTCGGGCATGCCTCCATGATGCGGGGTCGGATGGGGAGTGTGGCGTGCTGGGCGTGGGCGGCGGGAGGTGGTGCAGGTGGTGTGGGGCGCGTGGTGTTGGGGGCGCGCGGGCGGTATGGCGTACGAGGCGTGAGGTGTGCGGGTGGCTCAGGCGCGCAGGCGGAGCCCCCTCGGGGTGGCCAGGAATCCGGCCGCCTCCAGCGTGCGGCCGAGCGGGGAGGTCAGGGACGAGGCGCCGTTGGTGCGTTCCACCGTGACCGTGCCGAGCACCCCCGAGCGGGCGGCTGCCGCCAGCGCCCCGGCTGCCGCGAGGAGTGCCGGGTCCTCCCGGTCGGTGGGCCAGGCCAGCAGTGTCTTGCCGCCACGCTCCATGTATATCGCCAGTTCGCCGTCGACCAGCACCACCAGGGCACCCGCCTTGCGGCCAGGTTTGTGCCCGGCGCCGTCCGGTGGCTCGGGCCAGGGAAGAGCTGCGCCATAGGCGTTGGCCGGGTCCGCCGCGGCGAGGACCAGGGCGTGGGATGCGGTGCCCGGCTCCGTACGTTCTCGGGCGGTGGACGTGGCACGCAGCCGGTCGACCGCGCCGTCCATCGCGAACTGGGCCGCTCCCAGGCCCTCGACGACATAGCCGCGCCGGGCCTGCCCGTTGTCCTCGAAGGCGGATAGGACGCGGTACGTAGCGGAGAAGCCGCCCTCGACGCCTTCGGCCTGGACCGCGCCGCGGGTCACCACCCCGTGGCGGTCGAGGAGCGTGCGGGCCAGGGCATGCGCACGGTGCGTGGGGTCGGGTTCGGTGGCGGGCAGCAGGGACCAGCGGCCCGAGACGGTGGGTGGGCCGGTGCGGGACGCGGGCCGGGCGGCGGCGGTGAGTGAGCCGTAACGCCCGCGCGGGACACTCCGTTTGGCGCGGTGGGCGGTCGACCCTGCCGTGCGACCGGAGCCGAGGAGCGAACGCAGCGGGGCCAGCGTGTCATTGGTGAGCCGACCCGACCAGGCCAGGTCCCAGACGGCATCGGCCAGTTGAGGATCGGTGCAGTCCGGGTGCGTGGTGGCGCGGACCTGGTCGGCGATCTGCCGGAAGAACAGTCCGTAACCGCCGGCCAGGGCCGTCAGGACGGATTCGTGCAACGCGCTCAGTTCGAGCGGGTGCGGGGGCGGGAGGAGCAGGGGTGCGCTGTCGGCGAGGTAGAGGGTCAGCCAGCCGTCCTTGCCGGGAAGGGCACCCGCACCGGCCCAGACGACCTCGCCGGTGGTGGTCAGCTCGTCCAGCAGCGCGGGGGAGTAGCCGGTGACCCGGCCCGGCAGGATCAGTTTCTCCAGGGCCGACGCCGGTACGGGCGCACCCTGCAACTGCTCGATGGCGCGGGCCAGTCCGTCGATTCCGCGCAGGCTGTTGCTGCCCAGGTGCTGCCACTGCGGAAGGAAATCGGCGAGGGCGGCGGGCGGGGCTGGCTCCAGCTCATGGCGGAGCGCGGCGAGCGAGCGTCGGCGCAGTCGGCGCAGCACGGTGGCGTCGCACCACTCCTGGCCGATGCCGGCGGGGTGGAACTCGCCCTGGACGATCCGGCCGGTCGCGGCGAGCCGCTGCAGCGCGCCGTCCGTGACAGCGGTGCCGAGGCCGAAACGGGTGGCGGCATGGGTGGAGGTGAACGGGCCGTGCGTACGCGCGTATCGGGCGAGGAGATCGCCGAGCGGGTCCTTCACCGGTTCGGTGAAAGCCTCGGGGACGCCGACCGGGAGGGCGGTGCCCAGCGCGTCGCGCAGCCGTCCCGCGTCCTCGATCGCGGCCCAGTGGTCCGCTCCGCCGATCCGGACCCGGATGGCCCGGCGGGCAGCGGAGAGCCCCGGAGCCCAGGGCGGCTGGGCGCCGCGCTCGGCCAACTCCGCGTCGGTGAGCGGACCGAGGACCCGAAGGAGATCGGCGACGCCTTCGACGTCCTTGATCCGGCGGTCCTCGGTCAGCCACTGGAGTTCTTGCTCCAGCTCGGTCAGGACGTCGGCGTCGAGCAGCTCGCGCAGTTCTGCCTGGCCGAGGAGCTCGGCCAGCAGGTGGGAGTCGAGGGAGAGGGCAGCGGCCCGCCGCTCGGCGAGGGGCGAGTCGCCCTCGTACAGGAACTGGGCGACGTAGCCGAACAGGAGCGAGCGGGCAAAGGGAGAGGGCTCCGGGGTGGTCACCTCGACCAGCCGGACACGGCGTGCTTCGAGGTCGCCCATGAGTTCCGTCAGCCCTGGGACGTCGAAGACATCCTGGAGGCATTCGCGGACCGCTTCCAGAACGATCGGGAAGGAGCCGAACTCGGAGGCGACCTGGAGGAGCTGTGCGGCGCGTTGGCGCTGCTGCCAGAGCGGGGTGCGCTTGCCGGGGCTGCGCCGCGGCAGCAGCAGGGCGCGCGCCGCGCATTCGCGGAACCGCGAGGCGAACAGGGCTGATCCGCCTACCTGGTCGGTGACGATCTGGTTGATCTCACCCTGGTCGAAGGTCACGTCCGCAGCGCCGACGGGCGGTTGTCCGCTGTCGTACGAGGGGCCCGGCAGCGGTGCCGGATCCTGGGCCGGGTCCTGCGTCGGATCGAAGTCCAGGAGGTCCAGGCCCATCAGGTCTGCGTCGGGCAGCCGCAGCACTATGCCGTCGTCGGCATGCATCACCTGGGCGTCCATGCCGTACCGCTCGGCGAGGCGGGCGTTCAGCGCCAGCGCCCACGGGGCATGCACCTGCGCGCCGAACGGGGAGTGGATGACGACCCGCCAGTCACCCAGCTCGTCACGGAAACGCTCGACGAGGATGGTCCGGTCGTCCGGTACGTGACCGCAGGCGCGGCGCTGTTCGTCGATGTACGACAGAGTGTTGTCGGCGGCCCAGGTGTCGAGACCGGCGGCGAGCAGACGCTGCCGGGCATCTTCCTGGGACAGTCCGCCGATCTCGCGGAGGAACGCGCCGAGCGCACGGCCCAGCTCCAGCGGACGGCCCAGCTGGTCGCCCTTCCAGAACGGCAGTCGGCCGGGAACCCCGGGGGCGGGCGACACCAGGACCCGGTCGCGGGTGATGTCCTCGATCCGCCAGGACGTGGTGCCCAGCGTGAAGACGTCGCCGACCCGGGACTCGTACACCATCTCCTCGTCCAGCTCGCCGACCCGGCCGCCGCCCTTCTTGGGGTCGGCGCCGGCGAGGAAGACCCCGAAGAGCCCGCGGTCGGGGATGGTCCCGCCGGAGGTGACGGCGAGCCGCTGGGCGCCGGGGCGGCCCGTGACCGTACCGGCCACCCGGTCCCAGACCACACGCGGGCGCAGCTCGGCGAAGGCGTCGGACGGATAGCGCCCGGCGAGCATGTCCAGCACGGCGGTGAACGCCGACTCGGGCAGGGAGGCGAAGGGGGCGGCGCGGCGGGTCACGGCCAGCAGATCGTCCACCTGCCAGCTGTCCAGGGCGACCATGGCGACGAGCTGCTGGGCCAGCACGTCCAAGGGGTTGGACGGGATCCGGAGCGCCTCGATGGAGCCCTCGCGCATCCGCTCGGTGACCACGGCAGCCTGCACCAGATCGCCCCGGTACTTCGGGAAGACCACTCCGGTGGAGACCGCACCGACCTGGTGCCCGGCCCGGCCGACCCGTTGCAGCCCCGAGGCGACCGACGGCGGCGACTCCACCTGGACCACCAGATCGACCGCCCCCATGTCGATGCCGAGCTCCAGACTGGAGGTGGCGACCACGGCCGGTAGCCGGCCCGCCTTGAGGTCCTCCTCGACCTGGGCACGCTGTTCCTTGGAGACCGAACCGTGGTGGGCGCGGGCGAGCAGGGCGGGGGCGCCCTTCGCCGTGCCCGACTGGGCCATGATCTCGGCCGGGGAGTGTGCTTCCGGCAGCGTCTGGGCGGGGCCGTGCTCATCGAGCACAGTGCCGGTAGCGCGCTCGTACGCGATCTCGTTGAGCCGGTTGCAGAGCCGCTCCGCGAGGCGGCGGGAATTGGCGAAGACGATGGTGGAGCGATGCTCCTGGACGAGATCGACGATGCGTTCCTCGACGTGGGGCCAGATCGATGGCTTGTCCGCCTGGCCCGCCTGGTCAGTGTCGGCGGCGGGGGAGCCGCCGAGCTCGCCGAGATCCTCGACCGGCACGACCACCGACAGGTCGAACCGCTTGGTGGACGGCGGCTGGACGATCTCCACCTTCCGCTGCGGTGAGAGGAAGCGCGCCACTTCGTCGACCGGACGGACCGTCGCCGACAGGCCGATTCGCCGTGCCGGCCGCGGCAGCAGCTCGTCGAGACGCTCCAGCGATACGGCGAGATGGGCGCCCCGCTTCGTACCCGCCACGGCATGCACTTCGTCCAGAATCACCGTCTCGATGCCGGACAGCGCCTCCCGGGCCGATGAGGTCAGCATCAGGAACAGCGATTCGGGCGTGGTGATCAGGATGTCCGGCGGCCGGGTCGCCATCGAGCGGCGCTCGGCCGGCGGGGTGTCGCCGGAGCGGATTCCCACCCGGACCTCGGGCTCGGGCAGCCCCAGGCGCACCGACTCCTGGCGGATGCCGGTCAGCGGTGAGCGGAGATTGCGCTCGACATCGACCGCGAGGGCCTTGAGGGGCGACACGTACAGCACGCGGCAGCGCTTCTTCGCCTCGGCGGGCGGCTGGACGGACGCCAGCTCGTCCAGCGCGGCGAGGAACGCGGCCAGGGTCTTGCCGGAGCCGGTCGGCGCGACGACCAGCACGTCCGAGCCCTCGCCGATCGCGCGCCAGGCGCCTTCCTGCGCGGCGGTGGGCGCGCTGAAGGCACCCGCGAACCAGCTGCGGGTCGCAGGAGAGAACGAGTCGAGCGCAGAGCCGGCCATGTCCCCCATCGTGCACCCCACCACTGACAACGGCCGTGACGACCATCGGCGACCGCGTCCGGGAGCTGCGAGAATTCGGCCATGGTGGCCATACCGGAATCGGGATCGGGAGAGTGGGCGAGGCACTGGCAGCACGCGGAGCTGCCCGACCTCGATCTGCTGCGTGCCCGGTACGTGCGCCACACCTTCCCGCGCCACAGCCACGAGGGCTATGTCTTCGGCACCATCACCCGCGGGGTGGAGGACGTCGGGCTGCCCGGCGGCACTGTCGTACACGCGGGCCCCGGCGCCGTAGTCATGATCAATCCGGAGGTTCCGCACACCGCGCGCGCGGGTGTTCCGGAGGGCTGGGTGTACGCCACGTTGTACCCGTCCGCGCAGGTGATCAACGATATTGCGGCCGATACGACGAGTCTGCGCGGCACGGTCGGCTTCACCGAGACCAGTGTCTCGGACCTGTATGCGGCCCGGCTGATCGGCGAGGTCCACCGGGCCGCCGAGGAGGGCAACCCACTTGCCGCGGACACCGTGCTGCGGGTGCTGGTCGCTCGGCTGCTCAGTCGGCACGGCAGCGCGCTGCCTGCCCGTGTGCCCCGCTCGGCGGGTGCCCGCGACGCGGCGCGGGCCCGGGCGGTGCTGGAGGGCAGGATGGCGGAGCCGCCCACCCTGGAGGCCCTGGCCGCGGAGCTCGGCACCAGCCCGTTCGCGCTGCTGAGGGCCTTCAAGAAGCAGTACGGGATGCCGCCGCACGCCTGGCTCACCGATGCCCGGGTGCGGGCCGCGCGCCGGATGCTCGACGCGGGGACGACACCTGCGGAGGCGGCCGCCGAGGTCGGCTTCACCGATCAGCCGCATCTCAACCGCCACTTCACCCGGATCGTGGGAGTGCCGCCCGGCGCGTACCGGCGCGAACGTGCAAGAACGTACAAGACCGGTCGCGACCTGCCCACGTAGCGTTCCGGTCGTGGCAGAACAGACAACATTCCCAGAGGGCGTCGGCGAAGCAGCCGGCGAACCCCACGGCAGCGCGACCGTCCCCGGGGTGCAGCAGCCGGACGCGGCCGGGGCGAAGCCGGACGCGGCCGTCGTACGAGATGCCCTCGGTGTCGGCATAGCCGTCGGACTTTCCGGCTTCGCCTTCGGCGTGACGTCGGCCGGCTCGGGACTGAGCCTGCTGCAGACCTGCGCACTCAGTCTCGTCGTCTTCACCGGCGCCTCGCAGTTCGCCCTCGTGGGCGCTCTCGCGGCGGGCGGCAATCCGTACACCGCGGCTGCCGGGGCCTTCTTCCTCGGCGTACGCAACTCGTTCTACGGCCTGCGGCTGTCGCAGCTGCTCGCCCTTCCACGCGCGATCCGTCCCTTCGCGGCCCAGTGGGTCATCGACGAGACGACCGCAGTGACACTGCCGCAGCCCACCCGCCGGGCCGCACGGATCGGTTTCGCCGTCACTGGACTCACCCTCTACGTGCTGTGGAACCTGACCACGCTGCTGGGGGCCCTCGGCGCCGAGGCGCTCGGTGACACCGACGCCTGGGGGCTGGACGCGGCATCGCCTGCGGTCTTCCTCGCCCTGCTCGCGCCGATGCTGAAAAGCACGACTGAACGCATCACCGCCGCAATCGCGGTTCTGCTCGCGCTCGGACTGCTGCCCGTACTGCCCGCAGGCGTCCCCGTCCTGCTGTCCGCGCTCGCCGCACCCATCGTCCTCTTCCTGAGCGGACGCCGGAAGGGAACGAGCCGGGGCATGGCCACGACGGAGGAGGACCGATGAACGTCTGGATCGCCATCGCACTGACCGCCGTCGGCTGCTACCTGGCCAAACTGCTCGGTCTGCTGGTGCCCGCCGGTGTGCTGGAACGTCCGCTCGCGCAGCGTCTCGCCGCGCTGCTGCCCGTGGCGCTCCTGGCCGCCCTCACCGCGCAGCAGACGTTCGGCGAGGGGCAGCACCTGACGCTGGACGCCAGGGGCGCGGGGCTCGCCGCGGCGGCGCTCGCACTGGTTCTGCGCGCGCCCTTCCTCGTGGTGGTAGGGGCGGCTGTGGTCGTCACTGCAGGGGTACGTGCCCTCGGCTGGACACCTTGAGGCACGTGTGTAAGGGGCTCCGTCCAATGGACCGAGCCCCTTACACACGTGCCCGTCGACCCGTTCAGTGCACTGCGAGGCCCATCGGCGCGGTCTCTGTCACGTCCAGCCGTGCCGCGTCCTTCTCCGGCCGGAGGAAGCAGACGGCGAGCACACCGGCCGCCGCGGGCGAGCCCCGTCATCAGCAGATACACCCACCCGGTCTCAGTCGAGGCTGCGTCCATGGGCCCGCAGTGTCAGAAGCGCCTTGAGCGTCACGATGGGCCGCCCCTCCAGAGCCGTCCCAGGCGCCCACTGCCGCCAGTTCACCGGCCAGCCGCCGTCTGTCTGCTGCTCGGCCGCAAGATGGTCGAGCGAGCGGGCCAGCTCCTCGTCGGTGAACCAGCGGCGGGCAAGTGAATCGGGTGTACGGGCGTAGTCGTACGGGAAGTGCTGCTCGCCCGGTGCGTATCCGGCCGCCACCGGGTACTCCGCACGCCGCTCCGGATCCAGCACGGCGAGCCGCTGTTCCCGCACCAGCCGCCCGAGCCGGTCGGCCGCCGCCTCCGCACGGGCCCGGTCCGGAGCGCCGTCCAGAAAGGCGAGCGCCGCCTCGATCTCGTACGGATGCGACCGGTCCAGAGCGTCGACCGCCGCCCAGCAGAAATCGGTGGCCCGGAACAGCCAGGCATGCCACACCGCATTGCGGTGCAGGAGCCCGACGACGGGGCCGGTGGCCAGCAGTTCCGCGGGCGGGTCGTCGACGATCGGGATGAACGGCGCGGCCGGATAGCCGCGCTGCGACGGCAGGAGAGCGGGCAGTGCCCCTTCCTTGGTGGACACCTCGGTCAGGAAGCGGCAGATCCGCTCCACCCGCAGCCCGCTGCAGTGGCCGATGGAGTCGAGGACGTTGAGTGCGTGCGCGGTGTGCAGTGGCTGACTGACGGGGCCACGCAGATCGGGTTCGAGCGCGTGCCCGTATCCGCCGTCCTCATTCAGATATGCGGTGAGTGCGGTCTCCACGTCCTCCGCACTTCCTTTCAGGAAGTAATGGGCGAACCGCCGCTGTTCTAGGACGCGGGCCGTGAGCCAAATGAACTGCGCGGCACGGTTGAGGGGACTTGTTCCGGTTCCAGCCATGGACCGACCGTAGGGCGGTAAGCGCTCTCGGCAAGACGGAGCGGCCTGGCTGCACTCTCAGGAGCGGGATACTGAGCTCATGCGGTTGACGATTTTCTGGGAACGGATGGCGGACCACTTCGGTGCGGGGTACGCCGATTCCTTCGCGCGCGATCATGTGATGGCCGAGCTCGGCGGGCAGACGGTGCACCAGGCGCTGGCCGCGGGCTGGGATGCCAAGGACGTCTGGCGCGGTGTCTGTACGGCGGTCGACATCCCCGCCGACAAGCGCTGATCGTCGGCTCGTCAGTGGCCGGACCTGTGATGTTGTCCGGGGCGGGCGACTGTTTGTCACAGCTGTAGGCGAGACTGGAGCCGTGTCACCGACAGATGAGACAGCCCAGACCCAGACGCCTCTCGCCCAGCCCGCTCCGCCGTCCGGCAACGGGCCGGCCCGCATGCCCGCATGGCTGCCGCGTGCCATGGTGCTCGCCCTGGCGCTCTACGCCTGTTTCCAGCTCGGCAGCTGGGCGTTCGACCAGCTCATCGGGCTGCTGATCAATGTGCTGATCGCGTTCTTCCTGGCGCTCGCCATCGAGCCCGCTGTGAGCCGGATGTCGGCGCGCGGCATGCGTCGCGGCCTTGCTACTTTCCTGGTCTTCCTCGCCGTGCTGATAGCCGCGGCCGGTTTCGTCGTGCTGCTCGGCTCGATGCTCGCGGGCCAGATCGTCGACATGGTCGAGGAGTTCCCGAAGTATCTGGATTCGGTGATCAACTGGGTCAACCAGAACTTCCACACCGACCTCTCCCGGGTCGAGGTCCAGGACAGCGTGCTGCACTCCGACTGGCTGCAGAAGTACGTCCAGAACAGCGCGACCGGAGTGCTCGACATTTCCACCACCGTGCTCGGCGGGCTGTTCCGTCTTCTGACGATCTCCCTGTTCTCGTTCTACTTCGCCGCCGACGGCCCCAGGCTGCGGCGCGCCCTGTGCTCCGTACTGCCGCCCGCCAAGCAGGCCGAGGTCCTGCGGGCCTGGGAGATCGCGGTCGACAAGACCGGCGGCTACCTCTACTCGCGCGGCCTGATGGCACTCATCTCCGGGATCGCGCACTACATCCTGCTGGTGATCCTCGGTGTTCCGTACGCGCCCGCGCTCGCCATCTGGGTCGGACTGGTCTCCCAGTTCATCCCCACGATCGGTACGTATCTGGCAGGCGCCCTGCCCATGCTCATCGCGTTCACCATCGACCCCTGGTACGCGCTGTGGGTGCTGGGATTCGTCGTGGTCTACCAGCAGTTCGAGAACTATGCGCTGCAGCCCAAGCTCACCTCCAAGACCGTCGACATCCATCCGGCGGTTGCCTTCGGATCGGTCATCGCGGGCACGGCGCTGATGGGCGCCGTGGGTGCGCTGATCGCAATCCCGGCCGTCGCCACGCTTCAGGCGTTCCTCGGCGCCTATGTGAAGCGGTACGACGTGACGGACGACCCGCGGGTGCACGGCCACCACCAGCAACGTGGTGAGCCGGTGCTCACGCGGCTGCGCCGGTCCTGGCGGGGTGCCGAGAGCAACGAGGGCCGGGGCGGACAGGACAGGGCCCGGGAGCAACCGGAGCGCGCCTGACCGGCTCGGTGGCAGGGGCCCTTCTCAGCGATAGCCCATTACATCGGTCGGCCGGGTCCTGGACCTCGGTGGCATGTCTCCAGGCAGTGGGCCGACTGCCGTCGAGGTCGGTGAAGCCGTAGACGGGCGCCAGCTGTCCGCCGGAGAGCGGCTTGCAGTTCCGGTGCGACATCCGGGGGTCCTGCGCGAGCGGGCCGGGAACTCGTGGCCGCCGGCCTCGTCCACGAGAGCCGCGGTCTCCTCGACGGTCTCGGGGCGCTTCATCTCCGAGCGTTGCGACCCGCTCGTCCGCCCCGTGACGTAGACGGTCGCTCCGGTCGTACCCAGCTGAACAGCGATGCCATGGTCCGCACTCCGCGTCGCCTCGGGTATTAGAGCTACTTTGCGTGCCAGATTTGTCCATATATGGTGGGAATTCGGCGCGGCATTGATAGCTGATCTTGACTCCCCGGGGCGGAGCGTCAGGGGGTCACTCTGGGGGCAGTTCCGTCCGGCGTGGTGAGCTTGACACCAAAATCGAACATCCATTCTCATGGGATTCCGGCCGGGTTTTCCCGGGCCCGACCGTGGAGTTGTCCACAGGCCGGGAGGACGTCGAGGCCCATTGTCAGTGGCAGGGGTTAGCGTCTTTGACGTGAAGCGATCGACTCAAGCAAATCGGGTGGAACCCATGGCAGGAACCGACCGCGAGAAGGCGCTGGACGCCGCACTCGCACAGATTGAACGGCAATTCGGCAAGGGCGCGGTGATGCGCCTCGGTGAGCGGCCGAACGAGCCCATCGAGGTGATCCCCACCGGGTCGACTGCCCTCGACGTAGCCCTCGGCGTCGGCGGCCTGCCGCGCGGCCGTGTGGTGGAGGTGTACGGACCGGAGTCCTCCGGTAAGACGACGCTGACGCTGCACGCGGTGGCGAATGCGCAGAAGCTCGGCGGCTCGGTGGCCTTCATCGACGCCGAGCACGCCCTCGACCCCGAGTATGCGAAGAAGCTCGGCGTCGACATCGACAGCCTCATCCTGTCCCAGCCGGACAACGGCGAGCAGGCCCTCGAAATCGTGGACATGCTGGTTCGCTCCGGGGCCCTCGACCTGATCGTCATCGACTCCGTCGCGGCGCTCGTGCCGCGCGCGGAGATCGAGGGTGAGATGGGCGACTCGCACGTGGGTCTGCAGGCCCGCCTGATGAGCCAGGCACTCCGCAAGATCACCAGCGCGCTCAACCAGTCCAAGACCACCGCGATCTTCATCAACCAGCTCCGCGAGAAAATCGGTGTGATGTTCGGCTCGCCGGAGACCACGACCGGTGGCCGGGCGCTCAAGTTCTACGCCTCGGTGCGCCTCGACATCCGCCGGATCGAGACGCTGAAGGACGGCACCGACGCCGTCGGCAACCGCACCCGCGTCAAGGTCGTGAAGAACAAGGTTGCGCCGCCCTTCAAGCAGGCCGAGTTCGACATCCTCTACGGCCAGGGCATCAGCCGCGAGGGCGGTCTGATCGACATGGGCGTGGAGCACGGCTTCGTCCGCAAGGCGGGCGCCTGGTACACGTACGAGGGCGACCAGCTCGGCCAGGGCAAGGAGAACGCCCGTAACTTCCTCAAGGACAACCCCGATCTCGCCAATGAGATCGAGAAGAAGATCCTTGAGAAGCTGGGCGTCGGCGTCAGGCCTGATGCCGACGCCGTCGAGCCCGGTGCGGATGCGGCGGGCGGCGCCGCGGCTTCGGCCGACAGCGCGAAGTCGGCGCCCGCCCCGGCCGGCAAGGCCAAGCCGGCCAAGACTGCGGCGGCCAAGAGCTAGACCGTGACGCGTCGTACGGAGTGGCCGGTCAGCGCCACTGACCATGGCGCCGGTCCCGAATTCGCCGCCGGACACACGGCCGAGTCCGAGGGCGCGTACGAGCCGGAGGCCGGTCACGGCACCGGCTCGGGCGCCGGATTCGGTGAGGGGGCGGGGCGTCGTGCCCGCTCCCGCTCCAGGAGCAGCGGCTCCCCTTCCTCGTCGAGGGCCGAGAAGGGGGAGCCGCGAGACCCGGTCGAGCAGGCGCGCAACATCTGTCTGCGGCTGCTCACCGGGACCCCGCGCACCCGAAAGCAGCTTGCGGACGCCCTGCGCAAGCGGGAGATCCCGGATGAGGCGGCCGAAGAAGTGCTGTCGCGCTTCGAGGATGTCGGGTTGATCGACGATGCCGCGTTCGCGGACGCCTGGGTGGAGTCCCGGCACCACGGCCGAGGGCTGGCCCGCCGCGCTCTCGTCCGTGAGCTGCGCACCAAGGGGGTGGATTCCGCCGTGATCGACGAGGCCGTCGGGCAGCTCGACTCCGAGCAGGAGGAGGCGACCGCCCGAGAGCTGGTAGCGCGCAAGTTGCGCTCCACTCGCGGCCTGGACCGCGACAAGCGGCTGCGCCGCCTTGCGGGCATGCTCGCCCGTAAGGGGTACGGGGAAGGCATGGCCCTGCGTGTGGTGCGGCAGGCGCTGGAAGAAGAGGGCGAGGACACGGAAGGCCTGGACGAGCCCTTCTGACCGGGCCGGTACTGGGCGGGACGGTTGTGGTGATTACTGCCCTGCGCGTGCGGCGCGGCTGATGGTGGCGTCGATCAGGACAAGCGCATCTGCGGCGGTGCGGCCGGGGTGCCGGTTCCAGGGTCCGATCAGCCCGGACCAGCCCTGGGAACGGAGCTCGGCGATGAGCCAGGCGCCGGCCCGGTCCACGGTGTCGCGGGAGCCGTAGCCCAGACGGTGTGCGGTGAGAAGGGCGCCGCAGATGCACCGAGCGCCGCGGGCGTTGCGCAACCGGTACGGGGTGTTCTGCCAGCCCCACTCGGTCAGGATCTGCCTTGCGTAGGTGAGATGGGTGGAGGGCCGCACCTCGGGCTGCCCGATGCGCCGCCAGGAGTGGATCCAGTCGGGGAGGATCGCACCCAGGCGCCGGGGAAGGGGCCGTTCGCGCGGCGCGGTCGCCGGCAGGGCACGGACGGAGTCGGCGATGAGCTGGTCGACCGGTACGGACAACAGGTCGCGCCAGTCGGCCGGGTGGCTGTCCGGCAGTTGTTCCACAATGCAGGGGGAGGAGGGGAGTACGGGTTCGGGGGTGGTGAGGTCCCAGCCTGCGACGATCTGCTGCCACGCCTCGGTGTCATGGAGGCGAGCGGCCTGAACGTCGAGCTGGTCGGGGGTAAGGGTGGGGGTCGGCATGGGTGCGAGGTCTCCGTCACGTCGGTCCTTGGTGTTGAGGTGAATGTCCGTCAGGTACGGGGATTGCTCCACCGGAGCGTGGCGTACGGGTGTGTCGGTGCGGATTCGGGGGACTGGCGAACGGCGTCGGGAGGGGGTTGCCCCAGCACGAACACGCAGGCGCGCTCCAGTGCACGGACATCTGAGTGCACAGAGCACTGTGTGACGCATGGCAGAGACGCCACACGTGGCGGAGACGCCGTGCACGACACAGACGCTGCGCATGCCACCGGCTACCACCCGCGTGCACTGGCCCTACGCGCCGACGTCACGTGGTGGGCGCCGCCGCGCTGCTGGCACCGACCGCCACGGCGCTGCCCGGTCGACTGGCACTCAGGGTCCGCCCGGTGGAGGTCGCCACGTCCAGGCAGTGAAAGAAACCTCGACGGAATCCGGCGTCGGTGTCCTCCGGCTGGACGCCCCGCCAGACTCCGCCCCGCCCCAATGCCGGCCTGCGGTTGGACGCCTCGCCCTTGCCCCGTCCCAACGGAGTCCGTCAGGCCTCGACCGGAAGCCCCGCCGCACGCCACGCCTGGAACCCGCCGATGAGATCGGTCGCCCGGTGCAGCCCCAGCTGCCGCAGGGACGCGACGGCGAGGCTCGACGCGTAGCCCTCATTGCAGACCACCACGACCTGGAGATCGTGGCTCACCGCCTCCGCGGCCCGATGGCTTCCCTGCGGGTCGAGCCGCCACTCCAGCTCATTGCGCTCGACGACCAGCGCCCCCGGAATCAGTCCGTCCCGTTCCCGCAGCTCCGCATAGCGGATGTCCACGAGCAGCGCCCCGTCCGCAGCGGCGGCGACCGCCTCCTGCGGGCGGACCCGGACGAACCCGGCCCGGGCCCGTTCCAGCAGTTCGTCGATCCCGACCGGCTCCGTACCACCCCGACGGCTGTCGCTCACTGCCAGCTCTCCGGCCGTTCGACCTGCTCAAGACGGAGTACCGCACCGTTACGGCTGTAGCGCCGGATCTGCGGCAGCGGCGGGTAGTACGCATGGACGGAGACGGCGTGCTCCGTGCCGGACTCGTTCAGCACCTCGTGGACGTGGTGGCGGCCGAATGCCCTGCCCTGACCGGTGGCCAACTGCCGGGAACGGTCGATGCCTTCGGCGACTTCGAGGGTCTTCCAGCCGTCGGTGGGCAGCCGGGCGGCGAGCGACAGCTCCTTGAGGGTGCCGGCCGCGGTGGTGAAGGCTCCGATGGAGTCGGCATGGTCGTGCCAGCCGGTGCCGGTACCCGGCGGCCAGCCGATCAGCCACGCCTCACTGCCGCCGGGCCCTTCGAGCTGGACCCAGGTGCGGCCTTCGGGAGCGAGAGGGAGCGAGGCGACGATCTCGGCGTCGGCGGCGACACGGCGGACGAAGTCGAGCAGCTCCGCGGCCGTCGGAACGGAAGCACCATCGGCGCCGGGGGCGGACATGCGTACAGAGAGTGGTGAAGGGGCAGACACAGAGACCGTCCTGAGGGTTCGCGCGGATGCATGGCCGCACGACAGAGCGCACGGCGCGGCAGGGGGGGAGGCGATTCAGCAGGACGGGCGACACACGCAGCCCGCATAGCGGACGAGGTCCATATGGACCCTCCGCCACAGGCGCACATCGGTGTCGGTCATGTTTCGGAGTGCACCATGTGCGCCCGCGGTGGTCAATTGACGTCCGCTGTCTGGTCGGAGCGTACGGAGGTGCGGGCCGCGCCGCCACGCGTCGCCTCCGCCGCCGCGAAGAGTTCCCCGGGCCGTACCCCACCAAACGACGCCACCAGGTGACCGTCCGGCCTGATCAGCAGCACGGTGTGCGCCGACGCCCCCGGATAGCTCTCGGTCACCAGCAGCTCGCCCTTCACCGGCAGCGCGTCGACAGCCGCGACGAGACGGGGCATGACGCCCGCGGTCATCCAGTGCCGCCGGTCCCACACCCCGGTTCCGGGCGCCACCAGGACCACCAGCAGATGCCCCTGCCCCAGCCGCTCGCGCAGCCGCACGGTCGTGCCGTCGGGTGCCGTCACCCGTACATCGGTGACCGGCGCACCGGGGGGCGTACCCACGGATGTGTGCGCCTCGGAGCGTGGGGGCGCAAGGGGCGAGTGCGAGTACGAGGGGGGCGCACCGAGGGGGCCGCACCCCAGATGCCCGTCGGTGAGCAGAGAGTCGTGCCCCCGTGCGCTCCCCGGTACCAGGGTCCGCAGACCTCCGCCACCGCGCAGTATCGGCAGCGACTGGTCCGCGGCGCGCAGCCGTGCGGCGACCGCGGCCCGGCGCTCCGCCTGGTAGCTGTCGAGCAGTACGTCGGAGGCGCCGTGGTGCCAGGCCTGAGCCAGCTTCCAGGCAAGGTTCTCGGCGTCCCGCAGTCCCTCGTCGAGCCCCTGGGTGCCGAGCGCGCCCAGCAGATGGGCGGCGTCCCCGGCCAGGAAGGCCCGGTCGACCCGCCAGCGCAGAGCGAGTCGGTGGTGCAACGTGTACACGCCCGTGTCCAGCAGTTCGTACGGCGGTGTCTCGCCGCACCAGCCCGCCAGCGTGTCCCGGATCCGCGTGATCAAGGCGTCCGGAGTGACGAGCTCGCCACGTGGCGGCAGCAGCCAGTCCAGCCGCCAGGCGCCGTCCGGCAGCGGTCGTGCGGTCACCTCGGCGCCCCCGGTGCGCCAGGGCGGCAGCCGGTGCAGCACGGCCTGCCCCGGCCACGGCAGCTCGGTGCGCAGCGCCGCGACGGCATGCCGCTCCACCGCCGTGCGTCCGGGGAAACGGATGTCGAGGAGCTTGCGCACCGTGGACCTGGCACCGTCGCAGCCCACCAGATAACTCCCACGCCACCAGGTCGAATTCGGCTCCCTGGTGTGCACCGTGACCCCGGCCGGGTCCTGCTCCAACGTGTCGATCCGGCTGTACGGAGTCACCTGCACCAGCTCCTGTGCGGCCACCGCTTCCCGCAGCCCGTGCGTCAGGACGTGCTGCGGCAGGTGAATCGGGGCCGGCAACGGGTCGCTGTCGGGGGAGTCCACGCCGAGCGCCAGGTCACGCACCAGTTGCCTGCGCCGCATGGACCGCCAGCCGGACCACCGGATGCTTTCGTGCCGGAGCGCCTTGCAGCCGAGCCGCTCCACCAGGGCCGCGGTGTCCTCGCGCAGCACCACGGTACGGGCGGGACGCGTCTCGTCCTTGGCCGGATCCTCGTCGAGCAGGACGGAGGGGACGCCCTGCGCCGCGAGGGCGAGCGACAGCGCCAGGCCGACGGGCCCGGCGCCGACGACGATCACGGGGTCCACGGGGCGGCTCCTCGAAGTGCGAACGACGCCGAGGACGCGGACGAAAGGAGCGCACGGCTCGAAGGGGGGGTAGGCGACGGAGGAAGTGTGGCGGCGGCGGGGGCTGGGGGCGCGATCACAGAACGTATGCAACCTACTGCCGGTGCTTGCGTCAAGCGACACCGGACAGCGGCGAGGGGCGGTGGCAGATGTGCCACCGCCCCTCGGGCGTTCGATGCGACGAACCGTCAGACGGCGCGTCCGTCATCGATGACGAGCGCCGGTTCACCGATGGTCTCCGGTGCGCCCCCGGGCGCGGTGCCCTTGCTCTTCTTGCTGCGCCGGAGCCACCGCTCCAGCCAGCTCGCGAACGACGTGAGCGCGAAGTTCAGCACGAGGAAGATCAGAGCCACGATGGTGAAGCACGCGATCGTGTTCGCGCCGTAGTTCGCACTCATCGGGCGGATCGAGGCCAGCAGCTCGGGGAAGGTCATCATGGCGCCACCGAGCGCGGTGTCCTTCACGATGACCACGAGCTGGCTGACGATCGCCGGCAGCATGGCCGTCACCGCCTGCGGCAGCAGCACGGACATCATGATCTGACTCTTGCGCATGCCGAGCGCCTTGGCCGCCTCCGCCTGGCCCTTCGGCAGGGTCTCGATCCCGGCCCGCACGATCTCGGCGAGGACCGAGAAGTTGTACAGCACCAGTCCGGTCACCACGGCGTACAGCGGACGCACATCAGTATCGATGGTGGTGTACTCCGCGTACACCGCGTTCGCCGTGATCATCAGGATCAGTACCGGGACGGCGCGGAAGAGCTCCACGATGAAGCCGGCCGGCATCCGCACCCAGCGGTGGTCCGAGAGCCTGCCGATACCGAACAGGGCGCCGAGCGGCAGCGCGATGATCAGGGCGAAGAACGCCGCCTTGAGCGTGTTCTGGAGGCCCGGCCAGATGTACGTCTCCCAGGGCTGGGAGCTGGTGAAGAAGGGCTTCCACTTGATCCAGTCGAGCTGGTGCTTGGAAGCGAGGCCGTCGTAGACCCACCACACCACCGCCGCGGCGCACAGGACGAACAGCACCGTGTACAGGATGTTGCGCCGCTTGGCGCGCGGTCCCTGGGCGTCGTAGAGGACGGAACTCATCGCTTCACCGCCACCTTCTTGCTCACCCAGCCGAGGATCAGGCCGGTCGGGAGGGTCAGAACGACGAAGCCGAACGCGAAGACGGCGGCGATGAGCATCAGTTGGGCCTCGGCCTCGATCATGTCCTTCATCAGGTACGAGGCTTCGGCGACCCCGATCGCGGAGGCGACCGTGGTGTTCTTCGTCAACGCGATCAGCACGTTGGACAACGGGTTGACCACCGCGCGGAACGCCTGGGGGAGGATGATCAGCCGCAGCACCTGGGTGAAGCTCAGCCCGAGCGCACGTGCCGCCTCCGCCTGGCCGACCGGGACGGTGTTGATGCCGGAGCGCAGTGCCTCGCACACGAAGGCGGCGGTGTAGGCGACCAGGGCGAGCACCGCGAGCCGGAAGTTGATGTCCGTGAAATCGCTGGCGCCGAGCTTGACGTCCAGGGTCTGGAACAGACCCAGCGACGAGAACACCATGATCACGGTCAGCGGAATGCTCCGGACCACGTTCACATACGCGGTGGAGAAGCCGCGCATCAGGGGGACCGGGCTGACCTTCATGCCGGCCAGTAGCGTTCCCCATATGAGGGAGCCGAGGGCGGAGTAGACGGTGAGCTGCACCGTTACCCAGAAGGCCCCCAGCAGGTCGTAACCTTCAAGAAAGTCGAACACGATCTCCCGCGCTTCCGCGTGTCGGAGGGCACGGCGCGCCGCCGTTCAAGGACGGCGCGCCCGGTCAGCCCTGCTTCACTTGACGACGTTGCCGATCTTCGGGGCGGGCTCGTACTTGTAGTTCGCCGGGCCGAAGTTGGCCTTCACGGCCTTGTCCCAGGAACCGTCCGAGACCATCTTGGTGAGCGCGTCGTCGATCTTCTTCTTGAGATCGGCGTCGCCCTTCTTCAGGCCGATGCCGTAGTTCTCGTTGGTCATCTTGAAGCCGGCCAGCTTGAACTTGCCCTGGAAGTTCTGCTGCGCCGCGTAGCCGGCCAAGATGGAGTCGTCGGTGGTCAGCGCGTCGACGGCCTTGTTCTCCAGGCCGGTCAGACACTCCGAGTAGCCGCCGTACTCCAGGAGCTGCGCCTTCGGGGCCAGCTTGTCGTGGACGTTCTTCGCCGAGGTCGAGCCGGCGACCGAACACAGCTTCTTCTTGTTCAGGTCGGCCGGGGACTTGATCGAGTCATCGTCGGCGCGGACGAGGATGTCCTGGTGCGCCAGCAGGTACGGGCCCGCGAAGTCGACCTTCTGCAGCCGCTCGTCGTTGATCGAGTAGGTGGCGGCGATGAACTTCACGTCACCGCGCTCGATCGCCGTCTCGCGGTCGGCGCTCTTGGTCTCCTTGAAGACGATGTCCTTGGCGTCGTAGCCGAGCTCCTTGGCGACGTACGTGGCGACGTCGACGTCGAAACCGGTGTACTTGCCGTCGGGCGTCTTCAGGCCGAGACCGGGCTGGTCGATCTTGATGCCGATCGTGATCTTCTTGCCGCCGCCCGAACCGGCCGAGTCGCCGTCCTTCTTGTCGGAACCACAGGCGGTGGCGGTGAGGGCGAGGGCGAGCACGGCGGCCGAGGCGGCGGTGACCTTACGAAGCTGCATGGTGGTTTTCCCTAGAGTTGACGCGATGTGAGTGATCAGCCGGTCCGGGCCCGGCAGTGCAGGATCAGTCAGTGGTGAAGGATCTTCGACAGGAAGTCCTTGGCCCGGTCACTGCGCGGGTTGCTGAAGAACTGGTCGGGCGTGGCCTCTTCGACGATCTTTCCGTCCGCCATGAAGACGACCCGGTTCGCCGCCGAGCGTGCGAAGCCCATCTCATGGGTGACGACGACCATCGTCATGCCGTCCCGGGCGAGCTGCTGCATGACCTCCAGCACCTCGTTGATCATCTCCGGGTCGAGCGCGGAGGTCGGCTCGTCGAAGAGGATCACCTTGGGGTCCATCGCCAACGCGCGGGCGATGGCCACGCGTTGCTGCTGACCACCGGAGAGCTGGGCGGGGTACTTGTCGGCCTGCGTCGCCACGCCCACCCGGTCCAGCAGCGAACGGGCCTTGTCCTCGGCAGCCTTCTTGTCCGTCTTGCGGACCTTGAGCTGGCCCAGCATCACGTTTTCGAGCACCGTCTTGTGCGCGAAGAGATTGAACGACTGGAAGACCATGCCGACGTCGGCACGCAGCCTGGCCAGCTCCCTGCCCTCCAGGGGCAGCGGCTTGCCGTCGATCGATATGGCGCCCGAGTCGATCGTCTCCAAGCGGTTGATCGTGCGGCACAGCGTGGACTTACCGGACCCCGAGGGCCCGATGACGACCACGACCTCGCCACTGGCGATGGTCAGGTCGATGTCCTGGAGCACATGCAGCGCGCCGAAGTGCTTGTTGACGTTGCTCAGTACGACAAGGTCGTTCGCCGCAGGTGCGGCGTCCTCGGCGCCCTTGGTCACTGAAACTCCGCTCATCGGCTTCTTGCTCCGTCCTCCTCGATTGAGAAGGACCATAGTGACGGAGTGCGACCAGCGTCATTACATCTGAGCGGAAATTGAGGATAACGATACGGTCGCAGCCGGGCACTCCGTGTGAGCGGGGCGGCGGACGAGGCACCCGGGGCGTACCGGGTGGATAACAGATGGCCCGATGCGATGGGCGGGCCCTTGACTGACCTACCGGTCATCGGAGTGGATGCCCTGGTACGCCATGACGTGAAACATCTCGGTACGGGGAAATGACGAGCGGCGTACGAGAGACTGCATCGACACTCGTCGATACCGCACCTTCGGAAAACCGGCACCGCACCTTTGGAAAGGGGGGCTATGAGACTGCTGCTCGTCGAGGACGACAACCACGTCGCGGCCGCCCTCTCCGCGATCCTCGCCCGGCACGGCTTCCAGGTCGTGCACGCACGCAGCGGCGAAGAGGCACTGCAGGCGCTGCTGCCCGCGGACACGCAGCCCTTCGGCGTCGTGCTCCTCGACCTCGGCCTGCCCGACCAGGACGGCTACGAGGTGTGCGGGAAGATCCGCAAGCGCACCTCCACCCCGGTGATCATGGTGACCGCGCGCGCCGATGTCCGGTCCCGGATCCACGGCCTCAACCTCGGTGCCGACGACTACGTGGTCAAGCCGTACGACACCGGCGAGCTCCTCGCCCGTATCCACGCCGTCAGCCGGCGCAAGTCGGCCGGCGAGGACACCGTGTCCACGCCCGTCGCCGCTCTGCGCCTCGGACACGTACACATCGAGCTGCCGACCCGCCGGGTCAGTGTCGACGGCTCGGAAGTCCAGCTCACCCGTAAGGAGTTCGACCTGCTCGCGCTGCTCGCCCAGCGCCCCGGTGTGGTCTTCCGCCGGGAGCAGATCATCAGCGAGGTGTGGCGTACGAGCTGGGAGGGAACGGGGCGCACGCTCGAAGTGCACGTCGCGTCCCTGCGTTCCAAACTGCGGCTGCCGGCACTGATCGAGACGGTGCGCGGGGTCGGCTACCGCCTCGTCGCCCCGTCCGTGTAGAGGCGTACGTCCCAGGTGCGCACCCGGCTGCTTCCCCTGCTCATCATTCTCATGGCGAGCGTGCTGCTCGCCCTCGGCTTCCCGCTGGCCGTCAGCGTGGCAGCCGCCCAGCAGCAACGCGTCGTCATCGACCGCATCGACGACACGACACGCTTCGCCGCGCTCGCCCAGTTCATCGCCGAGCGGACCCCCGGTTACGACGAGCGGCGCCGGACCCTGCGGAGCGAACTCGACACCTACGCATCGGTGTACGGCATCCGTGCCGGTGTCTTCTACCGCGACGACAGCGCCATGGCGAAGGCCCCGGCCGCCTGGCAGCTCCCGATCGAGGGGGAGGGGAGAGAGGCCTTCAAGGAAGCGCTCCTGGGGCGTCGCAGTCACGATCCGCCGCAGGTCTGGCCCTGGCAGCGGGGCAGGGTCGTCGTCGCCTCACCTGTCGTACGGGACGGCGATGTCGTGGCCGTCGTGGTCATCGACTCGCCCACCTCCGAGATGCGCGCACGCACGCTGCGCGGCTGGTTGCTCATCGCGGCCGGCGAAGCGGTCGCGATGCTGGTGGCGGTCGGCGCCGCGATCCGGCTCACCGGCTGGGTACTGCTGCCCGTACGGACCCTGGACGCGGCCACCCACGACATCGCCAGCGGCCGGATGAGATCCCGGGTCGCGGCCTCCGGAGGACCGCCGGAACTAAGGCGCCTGGCCCGCTCGTTCAACGAGATGGCCGACAACGTCGAGGACGTGCTGGAGCAGCAGCGAGCCTTCGTCGCCGACGCATCGCACCAGCTGCGCAACCCCCTCGCCGCGCTGCTGCTGCGGATCGAGCTCCTCGCACTCGAACTCCCCGAGGGCAACGAGGAGATCGCCTCCGTGCGCACGGAGGGCAAGCGCCTCGCGCAGGTCCTGGACGACCTGCTCGACCTGGCGCTGGCCGAACACGCCGCGGCCGATCTTCAGCTCACGGACATAGGCGCGCTCACCGCGGAACGCATCGCCTCCTGGCGGCCGGTCGCCGAGGAGAAGGGAGTACGGCTCATGGTGGACGGTTCATTCGCCGTGACCGCCTGGGCGGACCCCATCGCCCTGTCGAGCGCCCTCGACGCCATCATCGACAACGCCCTGAAATTCACCCCTGCCGACGAAGAGGTCCTCGTCACGGTCGCCTCCGGCCGCGATGACGTCATGGTCGTCGTCGCCGACCGCGGACCGGGCCTCACCACACAGGAGATGGAGCGCGTCGGAGACCGCTTCTGGCGCAGCGCCCAGCATCAGAACGTGCGGGGTTCCGGCCTCGGGCTCTCCATCTCCCAGGCCCTTCTGGCGGCGGGCGGCGGCTCTCTCAGCTACGCCGCCCATGAGCCGCACGGGCTGCGGGTGACAGTGTCGGTGCCGCGCAGGGGCCCGCAGGGCTGAGCGCGGGCGGGGGAGTGCCCGGCGCGGGGGTCAGGCTCGACCGAGCGGCGGCGGGGATCAGGGCTTGACCGAGCGGTAGTAGCGCCTGGCCCCTTCGTGCAGCGGCAGCGGATCGGTGTAGATCGCCGTACGCAGATCCACCAGCTGGGCCGCGTGCACCTCGCGCCCGATCCGGTCCCGGCTGTCGATCACGGTCCGGGTGAACGCCTCGGTCATCGCCGGATCCGTACGGTCCGTGGTCACCAGCACATTGGCGATCGCCACCGTCGGCACCGCCTGCCCCTGCTGCGCGTTGTGGTAGGCATCGGCGGGCATCACGGCCGACCGGTAGTAGCGGGCGGACCCGCCCACGGCCTGAAGCTCCTTGATCAGCGAGGCCTCCAGCGGCACCAGCCGGATCGCGAACCGGTCCGACAGCTCCTGCACGGCGGAGGTGGGCAGCCCACCGGACCAGAAGAAGGCATCGAGCAGGCCGTTCTCCAGCCGCTGCGGCATGGTGTCGATACTGTCGGGAACCGGCGTCACGTCGTTCGCGGGATTGAGACCGGCAGCCGTCAGCAGCCGGTCGGCGATCAGCCGTACCCCCGAACCCGGCTGCCCCACCCCGACGCGCTTGCCGATCAGGTCCGAGACCTTGCGCACCTCCGAGTCCCGGGGCACGACCAGCTGGACGTAGTCGTCGTACAGCCGCACACAGCCCCGCAGCCGGTCGGCGCCGGGCCCGCCACCGCGCAGATAAGTGGCGAGAGCGTCGGCGGTGGCGATGGTGAAGTCGGCCTTCCCGGTCGCCACCCGTGCGATGTTCTGCTGCGAGCCCTCACTGGTCTGCAGCCGTATCGACACCTGGGGCAGATCCTTGGCCAGGTCGCCCCTGAGCCGCTCGCCGTAGCGATGGTAGACCCCGCTGCGTACGCCGGTGCTGAAGGTCAGTGTGCCGTTCGGCGCCGGTTCCCCGAGCGGGAGCAGCCACCACAGCAGCAGCCCGAGCACGACGACGAGGGCGGCACACGCCTGAAGGGTGCGTCGTCGGCCGATACGGGACAGTGCCTGGAGCATGGCGGCGATCCTGCCAGCCCGCCGGGGCGATGACCAGGGCAGGGCCCCGGCGACCCGGATCCGCAGTCCCCGCGCCCGGGCACAGGAGCCGTGAGTCCGGCCGGAAAGGTATTCATCATTGCGGCCCGGTCGGAGCCCTTACCCTGGACGGGTGAGCGGCAACGATGTGGCTGGTGGAGTAGTGGACGGTTTGAAGACGTACGAGGTGCGCACCTACGGGTGCCAGATGAACGTCCATGACTCCGAGCGGCTGTCGGGGCTGCTGGAGGGCGCGGGTTACGTACGTGCCGCCGAGGGTTCCGACGGCGACGCCGACGTTGTCGTCTTCAACACCTGCGCGGTGCGGGAGAACGCCGACAACAAGCTCTACGGAAATCTCGGCCGGCTCGCCCCGATGAAGACCAAGCGGCCCGGCATGCAGATCGCCGTCGGCGGCTGCCTGGCGCAGAAGGACCGCGACACCATCGTCGAGCGGGCCCCCTGGGTGGATGTCGTCTTCGGTACGCACAACATCGGCAAGCTGCCGGTGCTGCTGGAGCGCGCCCGTATCCAGGAAGAGGCGCAGATCGAGATCGCCGAATCCCTGGAGGCATTCCCCTCCACACTCCCCACCCGCCGCGAGTCCGCCTACGCGGCGTGGGTCTCCATCTCCGTCGGCTGCAACAACACCTGCACCTTCTGCATCGTCCCGGCGCTGCGCGGCAAGGAGAAGGACCGCCGCACCGGCGACATCCTCGCCGAGATCGAGGCGCTGGTCGCCGAGGGCGTCTCGGAGATCACCCTGCTCGGCCAGAACGTGAACGCGTACGGCTCCGACATCGGCGACCGTGAGGCCTTCTCCAAGCTGCTGCGCGCCTGCGGGAAGATCGAGGGCCTGGAGCGGGTCCGTTTCACCTCGCCGCATCCCCGTGACTTCACGGACGACGTGATCGCGGCGATGGCCGAGACGCCCAATGTGATGCCCCAGCTGCACATGCCGATGCAGTCGGGCTCGGACACGACCCTCAAGGCGATGCGGCGCTCGTACCGGCAGGAGCGCTTCCTCGGCATCATCGAGAAGGTGCGCGCCGCGATGCCGGACGCCGCCATCTCCACCGACATCATCGTCGGCTTCCCCGGCGAGACCGAGGAGGACTTCGAGCAGACCATGCACGCGGTCCGCGAGGCGCGCTTCGCCAACGCGTTCACTTTCCAGTACTCCAAGCGCCCCGGAACCCCGGCGGCCGAGATGGAGGGGCAGATCCCCAAGGAGGTCGTCCAGGAGCGGTACATGCGCCTGTCCGTCCTCCAGGAGGAGATCTCCTGGGAGGAGAACAAGAAGCAGGTCGGCCGAACGCTGGAGATCATGGTCGCGGAGGGCGAGGGCCGCAAGGACGGCGCCACCCACCGCCTCTCCGGCCGCGCCCCCGACAACCGCCTGGTCCACTTCACCAAGCCGGACGAGGACGTGCGTCCGGGCGATGTGGTGACCGTCGAGATCACCTACGCGGCCCCGCACCACCTGCTCGCCGAGGGCGTTCCGGTGGGTGTACGGCGGACCAGGGCCGGGGACGCCTGGGAGAAGCGCACCGCCACCGAGGCCGCCAAGCCGGCCGGAGTGATGCTGGGACTGCCCGGTATCGGCGCCCCGGCGCCACTGCCCGCCGCCGCGGCCCCCGGCTGCGGCTGCGACTGACAACGGCAGGACGCAGACGGCGACGGTGGCCGGCGGGTGCGTCGCATCCAGGCAGTACGCTGCCCACCATGCTTGTCGCCGCCGCTGTCTGCCCCTGCCCGCTCCTGCTGGTACCCGCGGTCGCCGCCGGTGCCGCGCCCGAGCTCGACGCCCTGAGAGAAGCCTGCGCCGATGCCCTCGGCGTGCTGGCTGCCGCCCGGCCCGATCTGCTGATCGTGATCGGGCCCGCGGACCACGAAGGGCGTGGCCCGCATCCCGAGGGGGCCACCGGCACCTTCAAGGGCTTCGGCGTCGACCTCGGTGTACGGCTGGGGCGCGACAGGGGGCCGGTGGCGGACCGCCCGCTTCCGGCGTCCCTCGCCGTCGGTGCCTGGCTGCTGGCCCGCGCGCAGTGGGCCGAGGCGCCGGTCGAAGGGCTCGGCGTCGGTGAATCGTTCGAAAGCGGTCGCTGCACGAGCACCGGACGGGACCTGGCCGCCAGGGCGGACCGGGTGGCCCTGCTGGTGATGGGCGACGGCAGCGCCTGCCGCACGCTCAAGGCCCCCGGCTACCTGGACGACCGTGCCGAAGCGTTCGATGCGGCGGCCGCCCATGCGCTGGGCACGGCGGACCCCGACGCGCTGATCGCGCTGGACGAGTCGCTGGCGTACGAACTGAAGGCGGCGGGCCGGGCGCCCTGGCAGGTGCTCGCGGGCGCGGCCGAGGGGGCGGGCCTGGGCGGACAGCTGCTGTACGAGGACGCCCCGTACGGCGTGGGCTACCTGGTCGCCACCTGGTCCTGAGCCCCCGTCCGTACCCTTGCCCGAGCCGATACAGCCGACGGCCGTGAAACGTCGCCGCTCCACGGCCGTCCGTCGGGCTTGATCGGTTGATGTTCAGGAAGCGGGCGGCGTACCCGGCGGCGTACCGCCCTCGTCGTGCTTGGTATCACCCTCGCCGTGCTTGTGGGACAGGCGCTCGACCGCGTCCTTGGCCTTCTTCGTGCCGGACTCGATCTTGTCGCTGTACTTGCCCTTGGTCTTTTCGTCGACCGTCCGTGCGGCCTTGTCGAGCCCTTGGTCGATCTTGTGCCCGTGCTGCTGCGCGAGATCGCCGACCTTGTCCCTGGCGGGGCTCAGCTTGGCCTTCAAATTGTCCAGGAAGCCCATCGGGCACCTTCCCTGCTGGGGGACTAGGGGCGGGCGTCCTCTCCGACCTCGTTGCCGACGGCCTCATCAGGCAGCCCCGAGGGCGACCGGCAAATCGTGAAAAAACGCCCGTATTCACTTATGAATTCTACTGGCACGGGCGAAGATCCGCGTCGCTCGCGGCGTCGCACCCCGCCACTCGCCCGCCCCGGGGCCGGGGCAGACGGCTTGTGGCCGGAACGGCAAACGACTCCTGCTCGGAGCAGGTCACCCCACTCGTTCCGGAAGAGGGCCGGAGGTTTGCGAGACTGGGGCGGTGAGAAGTTCAGCTCCCGCACCGCGGGTCATCACCGTCGTCGGTCCCACTGCAGCCGGAAAGTCCGATCTGGGGGTATTCCTTGCTCAGCAGCTCGACGGCGAAGTGGTCAACGCCGACTCCATGCAGCTCTACCGGGGGATGGATATCGGCACCGCGAAGCTGACGCTCCGCGAACGCGGAAACGTTCCGCACCACCTGCTGGACATCTGGGACGTCACCGAGACGGCCAGCGTCGCCGAGTACCAGCGGCTGGCCCGCGCAGAAATCGACCGGCTGCTCGCCGCGGGCCGTACCCCCGTGCTGGTCGGCGGCTCCGGGCTCTATGTGAAGGGCGCCATCGACGCCCTGGAGTTCCCCGGCACGGACCCCGGCGTGCGGGCCAGGCTGGAGGAGGAACTGGTCGAGCGGGGCTCCGGGGCGCTGCACGCCCGGCTCGCCGCCGCCGACCCCGAAGCGGGCCGGGTCATCCTGCCGAGCAACGGCCGCCGAATCGTCAGGGCTCTCGAAGTCATCGAGATCACCGGCAAGCCCTTCACCGCCAATCTCCCCGGTAACGATGCGGTGTACGACACCGTCCAGATCGGCGTCGACGTGGCCCGCCCCGAACTCGACGAACGCATCGCGCTGAGGGTCGACCGGATGTGGGCGGCCGGACTCGTGGACGAGGTGCGCGCCCTGGAGGCGCACGGTCTGCGCGAAGGACGGACCGCGTCCAGGGCGCTCGGCTATCAGCAGGTGCTTGCCGCGCTGGCCCAGGAGTGCACCGAGGACGAGGCGCGTGCCGAGACCGTACGTGCCACCAAACGATTCGCGCGCCGTCAGGACTCATGGTTTCGCCGCGACCCACGGGTCCACTGGCTGAATGGCGCCGCGGAGCATCGCGGGGAACTCCCGCACCAGGCGCTGGCGTTGGTCGAACGAGCGGTTACAGCCTGATCACGTGATGGCATCGGGAAGCCCTGCCCGTCAATTCGGCGCCCGGGAGCGTGCCATCATCGAGCATCGATCGACCAGTGGAGTCCGAGTTGGGAGGGCGCGTGGCGATGGAGGCCGGCCCTCGCGACACAGAACAAGACACACCGGACACGTTGCACGAGGCAGGACGCTTGAGCCCCGACGGGCCCGATGAGCTCGAGGTGACCCCCGAGGTCGAGGTCGAGCTGCGGCCTGCGCGGCGTCTGCGCATCTGGCAGCTTGCACCGATCGTCATGCTCGCGGCGCTGGGATCGCTGATGTTCGCGTTCCCGCTGGCATTCGAGTTCGGCGACGGCGGCGCGGTCGTCGCCATGCTGGGTCTGCTGATCAGCTGCTGCGCCGCAGGCTGGGGCATGATGGCCGCCCGCCGCGTGGGTTACACCTGGCCCGGTCTGCCGCAGCGTGGCTCGGGCGAGCGGTCCGACTGGCGCGTGATCGCGCTGTACGTCGCCGTGTGCGCCGCACTGGTCGCACTGGCCGTCTGGCGCGTGGCACGGCTGCGCTGACGGACGCAGCGGCCCCGTCGGCGTGACGCCCGGCTTCCGTCCGGCGCGCTGCCCAGCTCCTGCTCCGGTGTCATGCCCACGGCCCCCGTACGGTGCGCTGTCCCGTGGGCCGGTTTCCTCGGCTGTCGGTGCCGCCTCGTACAGTTGCCCTGTGAGCACCTCGCAGATCGCCTTCCTCAAGGGCCACGGCACGGAGAACGACTTCGTGATCGTTCCCGACCCGGACAACGCCCTCGACCTGCCCGCCTCCGCCGTCGCCCGCCTGTGCGACCGCCGGGCCGGTATCGGTGGTGACGGGGTGCTGCACGTCGTACGGTCCGCCGCGCACCCGGAGGCGCGGGCCATGGCGGACGAGGCCGAGTGGTTCATGGACTACCGCAACGCCGACGGTTCGATCGCCGAGATGTGCGGCAATGGCGTACGGGTCTTCGCCGGCTATCTGCAGCGTGCCGGACACGTCGAGGAGGGCGACCTCGCCGTCGCGACCCGGGGCGGCGTGAAGAAGGTGCACATCGCCAAGGGCGGTGACATCACAGTCTCCATGGGGCGCGCGCTCCTGCCCGAGGACGGCGTCACGGTCAGCCTGGACGGCCGAAGCTGGAGCGCCCGCAATGTGAACATGGGCAATCCGCACGCGGTCGCCTTCGTCGACGATCTGGCGCACGCCGGCGATCTGCTCTCCGTACCGCCGTTCAGCCCCGCGGCCGTGTACCCCGACGGCGTCAACATCGAATTCGTCGTGGACCGCGGACCGCGCCATGTCGCGATGCGGGTTCATGAGCGCGGCTCGGGCGAGACCCGTTCCTGCGGCACGGGCGCGTGCGCCGTGGCCGTCGCCGCGGCCCGCCGGGACGGCGTCGACCCCGCGGAGACCGGCACGCCGGTCACGTACACGGTGGATCTGCCCGGCGGCACCCTCGTGATCACCGAGCGGCCGGGCGGCGAGATCGAGATGACCGGAGCCGCCGTGATCGTTGCCGAAGGCTTGATCGACTCTGCCTGGCTCGACACGCCCTAGACCTTCGCTCGAATGGGTGATCCGTTTCACGCTGAGCGAGAGCCGGACTCCGCCACGTGGTGGGCTCGATAGCATCAAGCACCGGCCCGGAGGCGCGTCCGCACCTCTCCACCGCCGGTCGACGTCGCCGGAGGTGCCCCATGAGCGCAGAGGCCACCAACCCAGGTGCTCCCATCCGTAGACGAGGCCGTCCCCGGATCGATCTCCGCAGGCTCGGCCGCGTCGCGCTGCTCGGCCCCGTCTCCCGCGACCGGCTGCCCGACGCGATCGGTCATGTCGCCGAGGCCCACCGGGCGCACCACCCGGATGCCGACCTCTCCATCCTGCACAGGGCCTATGTACTCGCGGAGTCCTCGCACCGCGGGCAGATGCGCAAGAGCGGCGAGCCGTACATCACACACCCGCTCGCCGTCACGCTGATCCTCGCCGAGCTCGGCGCCGAGACCACAACACTCACGGCCTCACTGCTCCACGACACCGTCGAGGACACCGAAGTGACCCTCGATCAGGTGCGGGAACAGTTCGGCAAAGAGGTCTGCTACCTCGTCGACGGCGTCACCAAACTCGAGAAGGTCGACTACGGAGCGGCGGCCGAACCCGAGACCTTCCGCAAGATGCTGGTCGCCACCGGGGACGACGTCCGGGTGATGTCGATCAAGCTCGCCGACCGGTTGCACAACATGCGCACCCTCGGCGTGATGCGCCCCGAGAAACAGGCCAGGATCGCCAAGGTCACCAGCGACGTGCTGATCCCGCTGGCCGAACGGCTCGGCGTACAGGCCCTCAAGACCGAGCTGGAGGACCTCGTCTTCGCGATCCTCCACCCCGAGGAGTACGAACACACCCGCGCACTGATCGCGGCCGCGTCGGTGCAACCGGACGCCTCCGGCGCCCCGGCGCCCCAGGATCTGCTCGCCGCCATCGCCGAGAACGTCGCGGCGGTGCTGCGGGAGGCCGACATTCCCGCAGAAGTCCTCATCAGGCCGCGCCACTACGTCTCCGTGCACCGGGTCAGGATCAAACGCGGCGAACTACGCGGCACCGACTTCGGCCGACTGCTGGTTCTCGTCGGCGAGGACGCCGACTGTTATGCCGTGCTCGGTGAACTGCACACCTGTTTCACCCCGGTGATCTCCGAGTTCAAGGACTTCATCGCCGCCCCCAAATTCAACTTGTACCAGTCACTGCACACCGCGGTCGTGGGCCCCGATGGGGCGGTCGCCGAGGTCCTCATCCGTACGCACCGGATGCACAAGTTCGCCGAGGCGGGCGTCATCGCCCTCGGTAATCCGTACGCCGCGGACAGCGGCTCAGCGCTGCAGTCCGCCGAACCCGCGGACGGAGAGCGTGCGGACCCGACCCGGCCCGGCTGGCTCTCCAGGCTCCTGGAATGGCAGCAGTCCGCCCCGGACCCGGACACCTTCTGGACCACACTCCGCGCCGACCTCGCCCAGGACCGGGAGATCACGGTCTTCCGCACCGACGGGGGCACGCTCGGGCTGCCCGCCGGAGCCAGCTGCATCGACGCCGCCTACGTGCAGTACGGGGACGAGGCACACAGCTGCATCGGCGCCCGGATCAACGGCCGACTGGCCACTCTCGGCACGGTACTGAGCGACGGCGACACCGTGCAGCTGCTGCTCACCGAGGACACCGCCTCCGGTCCCTCGCCCGACTGGCTCGACCACGCCCGAACCCCCGCCGCCCGTATCGCCATCACCGGCTGGCTGGACGCCCACCCCGAGGATGCCCAGGGCCCGCACAGCAGCAGGCCCGCGGAGCCCAGGTCCGAGCCACAGTTCCAGGAAAACCCCGGCCCCGGGCACGCCAGGTTCGCGAGCCGCGTCGCGAGCGCCGTGGTGGACCGGCCGGATGCCACCGTGCGACTCGCGGGCTGCTGCACCCCCGCACCACCCGACGCCGTCACCGGATTCGTCGTGCGCGGCGGCGCCGTCACCGTGCACCGTCTGGAGTGTTCCGAGGTGGTCCGGATGCAGTCCGTCGGCCGGGTGCCGGTCTCGGTGAGCTGGGGCGACGCGGCCGGGTGCCGGGTCACCCTGGTCGCCGAGTCCTTCGGACGGCCACGGTTGCTCGCCGATCTCACCGAGGCGATCGCGACGGCGGACGCGGCGATCATCTCCGCCACCGTCGAACCGCCCAGCGAACAGCGAGTCCGGCACACCTACACATTGCAGCTCCCCGATGCCGCCGGACTGCCGGCGCTGATGCGCGCGATGCGTGACGTACCCGGGGTGTACGACGTGAGCCGCGCCCAGCACCCCGCCGCCACCGTCTGACCCCGCCGCGCAGCGCCATCTGCCATAGCGATCTCGTTCGAGTGGCGTGGCGCGCGCCGCACCTGCCCAGGTGGGAGTCGCTGGTAGCGGTAGTCCATGCCGATCATTCCCCGCCGTCTGCGGGCCGCTCTGCTGGCCACCGCATCGGCCGCCCTCGTTGCCGCTGCCCTCCCCTCACCCGTGCCGCTCGGCATCGGCGATCCACTCTTCCCGCGCCTCGGCAATCCCGGGTACGACGTCCTCTCGTACGACATCGGACTGACCTACCACGGCAGCAACAGCAAGCCGCTGGATGCCGTCACCACGATCGACGCGCGGACCACCGAGCCGCTGGACCGGATCAATCTCGACTTTGCCCGGGGCACTGTCCGTACGGTCGAAGTCAACGGCCTGCGCGCCGACTTCGCCGTGGTGGACGAGGACCTGGTCATCCATCCCCCCGGCCGGCTCCCGGCCGGAGTGCCTCTGCACATCACCGTCCAGCACACCAGTGACCCGAACGGCGGCCAGGACAGCGGCGGCTGGCTGCGCACCGCCGACGGTCTGGCCATGGCCAACCAGGCCGACGCCGCACACCGGGTCTTCCCGAGCAACGACCACCCCGCCGACAAGGCTTACTTCACCTTCCGGATCACCGCACCCAAGGACCTCACGGTGGTCGCCAACGGCCTGCCCGCCGGCACAGCCCGACAAGGTGCCGAGACCACTTGGACCTACCGGACCGAACACCCCATGGCCACCGAACTGGCCCAGGTCAGCATCGGCCGCTCCACCGTCCTGAAACGCACCGGGCCGCACGGACTGCCGGTACGCGACGTGGTGCCGAGCGCCGACCGCAAGCAATTGGAACCCTGGCTCAGCAAAACACCCGGTCAGCTGGAATGGATGGAACAGCAGGTCGGCCGCTACCCCTTCGAGACATACGGACTGCTGGTCGCCGCCACCGACACCGGCTTCGAGCTGGAGACCCAGACGCTCTCGCTCTTCGAACGGTCCCTGTTCACCCGGACCACCTACCCCAAGTGGTACGTCGAATCGATCATGGTGCACGAGCTCGCCCACCAATGGTTCGGCGACAGCGTCTCCCCACAGGCATGGTCCGATCTGTGGCTCAACGAGGGGCATGCCAGCTGGTACGAGGCGCGCTACGCCGAGGAACACGCCGACAAGCCACTGGAAGACCGGATGCACGACGCCTACAGCAGGTCCGACGGCTGGCGCGCCGCGGGCGGCCCGCCGGCCCGCCCCGACGTTCCGGCAGCCGGGCGGAAGCTCAGCCTGTTCCGGCCGGTGGTGTATGACGGCAGCGCACTGATCCTCTACGCGCTGCGTCAGGAGATCGGCGAGGCCGCCTTCGACCGGCTGGAGCGGAGCTGGGTGAAGGATCACCGGGACTCCAACGCCGCCACCGCGGACTTCGTCCGGCTGGCGTCACAGACCGCGGGCCGCGACCTGACCTCGTTCTTCGACGGCTGGCTGTACGGCAAGAAGACCCCGCCGATGCCGGGGCACCCGGACTGGCACAGCGCCAAGCCCGGCGGACAGCGATAAACCCGGGTGACGGGCCCGGCGGACCATGCCACTATCGACAGGTCGCCGCGGCGGCCGGACCGGATTCCCGACAGCGGGAATCATCGGGAGAGGTCACGCGTTGTGACTGATGTATCGGACTTCCATCGACGTAAGGATCCAATGACCTCCTCTTCTTCCCTTCCCCAGGACGCGCAGAGCGCTACGGAGAATGTCACCGAGAGCCTCACCGAGAGCCTTCGGGCCGACGCCCTGATGGAAGAGGACGTCGCCTGGAGCCACGAGATCGACGGAGAGCGGGACGGCGAGCAGTTCGACCGCTCCGAGCGCGCCGCACTGCGGCGTGTGGCGGGCCTCTCGACCGAGCTCGAGGACGTCACCGAGGTCGAGTACCGACAGCTGCGCCTGGAGCGTGTGGTGCTGGTCGGTGTCTGGACCTCGGGGACCGTGCAGGACGCGGAGAATTCCCTCGCGGAGCTGGCCGCGCTTGCGGAGACGGCGGGCGCCCAGGTTCTCGACGCCGTCTTCCAGCGCCGCGACAAGCCCGACCCGGCCACTTACATCGGCTCGGGCAAGGCGCTGGAGCTGCGTGACATCGTCCTCGAAACAGGGGCCGACACCGTCGTCTGCGACGGTGAGCTCAGCCCCGGCCAGCTGATCCACCTGGAAGACGTCGTGAAGGTGAAGGTGGTCGACCGGACCGCCCTGATCCTCGACATCTTCGCCCAGCACGCCAAGTCCCGAGAGGGCAAGGCGCAGGTCTCGCTGGCACAGATGCAGTACATGATGCCGCGGCTGCGCGGCTGGGGCCAGTCGCTCTCCCGTCAGATGGGCGGCGGCGGTTCCAGCGGCGGTGGCGGCATGGCAACCCGTGGTCCCGGTGAGACAAAGATCGAGACGGACCGGCGTCGGATCCGCGAGAAGATGGCGAAGATGCGCCGGGAAATCGCGGAGATGAAGACCGGCCGCGAGATCAAGCGCCAGGAGCGCAAGCGCAACAAGGTGCCGTCGGTCGCCATCGCCGGCTACACCAACGCGGGCAAGTCCTCGTTGCTCAACCGGCTGACCGGTGCGGGCGTCCTGGTGGAGAACGCACTGTTCGCCACGCTGGACCCGACCGTGCGCCGGGCCGAAACGCCGAGCGGCCGGGTCTACACCCTGGCCGACACCGTCGGGTTCGTACGGCATCTGCCGCACCACCTCGTTGAGGCGTTCCGCTCCACCATGGAGGAGGTCGGTGAATCCGATCTGATCCTGCATGTGGTGGACGGCTCTCACCCGGTGCCGGAGGAACAGCTCGCCGCGGTGCGCGAGGTGATCCGCGAAGTGGGCGCGGTGGACGTGCCAGAGATCGTGGTGATCAACAAGGCGGATGCGGCCGATCCGCTGGTGCTGCAGCGGCTGCTGCGCATCGAGAAGCATGCGATCGCCGTCTCGGCGCGTACCGGCGCAGGTATCGAAGAACTGCTCGCACTCGTCGATACCGAACTGCCTCGGCCCTCGGTCGAGATCGAGGCGCTCGTCCCGTACACCCGTGGCGGACTGGTCTCCAGGGTGCACGCCGAGGGCGAGGTGATCTCCGAGGAGCACACGTCGGAGGGCACCCTGCTCAAGGCGCGGGTACATGAGGAACTGGCAGCCGAGCTCTCCTCGTTGGTCCCCGTGGCGCACTGACCGCAGCGCGGAACCGCTCAGTACGGACCGAAGGCCCGCTCCCGAGGAGGGAGCGGGCCTTCGCGCGTGCGGGTGGCCGCACTGGCTGCCGAACGTGCGGACCGTGCTCTTTGCCACGGAGACACAACCCGCATGGGGTGCGGGCCACTCGGGGCCGTAGCGCCACAGCAGGGACCCGGCGGGCAACTGCCGCACCGGGGTCCCTGCTGTGCCGTCACCGTCACTCGAACCTGGCCGGGTGACGGTCCGTCGTCACTGCCCTGCGTACTTCTTGCTGACGGACTCGTAGACGCCCTTGGCTTCCTTGCCGAAGCGCGGTCCGGCCAGCCAGCCGGCCGTCACCGGGCCGATTGAGGTGTTCGAGACCAGCGCGGGCTTGCCGTCCTGGCCCGCCGCGACCCAGCCACCACCGGAGGCGCCGCCCGTCATGGTGCAGCCGATGCGGTACATCGTCGGGTCCTGCGCGGTCAGAGAGAGCCGGCCCGGCTTGTCCGCGCACCGGAAGGCCTTCTGGCCGTCGTACGGCGGAGCGGCCGGGAAGCCGGTGGCCGTCATACTGTCGATCTTCGGCACGGCCGGGGCGTTGAACTCGACGGGCAGCGCGGAGCCGACCGTTTCCTCCAGGGACTTACCCGTCGATCCCTTCTCCGGCGTGACGTGCAGCACCGCGAAGTCGTACGGGGCGCCCTGCCCGCCGATCGAGGAACCCTGCGAGATCCACTGGTCGGACGTCCGCGCCCACTGGCCCCACCACACGCCGTACGGCGCGATCTCCTGCTTGGTCGCCTTCTGCAACTCGGCCGTCGACAGACCGCTGTTGTTGTACGACGGCACGAAGGCGATGTTGCGGTACCAGCCGCCCTTCTTGCCTGCGTGCACACAGTGCCCCGCGGTCCACACCAGGTTGGACTTTCCGGGGTGCGCCGGGTCCTTCACCACGGTCGCGGAGCAGACCATGGAGCCCTCGGGGCTGTCGAAGAGCAACTTCCCGGACTCCACGGCACTGGCGTGGTACGGCGTCCGGACACCGGCGGCCTGGACCGGCGAGGGCGTCGGGTCCGTCACGCCCACGTCACCCGAGATGTCGTTGTCGACCGGCTTCTCCGGCGACTTGTCGGCATCCCGCATCCGGTCCGGGTCCCAGAGGCCCTCGATGATCGGGTTGACGAAGTCCTTGGCCTCGCGCAGCCACTTGTCCTTGTCCCAGTTCTTCCACTCGCCGTTCTTCCACTGGTCGAGGTCGATCCCGTGTTCCTTGAGCCGGTCCTTCAGCTCGTCCGGAATAGTGATCTTGCCGTCCGAGGACTGGCCGGCGGGACTGCTCGCCTTGTCACTGGCGTTGTCCTCGCCCGGATCGCAGGCAGTGGCGGTGAGCGCAAGGACCGCAGTGACCGTGGCCACGGCGAGCACCGAGGAACGCGTGCGACGTGCGCTCCCCTGACGTGCGGTGAGAACTGGTCGAATGAGTCGCATGTGATGATCCCCCTGGGACTTCGAAACTCAACACTTCTGTACTGCACTTCGGTACTGCTCCGAGCCACCCGCTCCGAACGTCCTGAAGACTCCCGGAAATTGGCCCGAGTCCTCCGTGCGGCCCCCACTATGCCGGTGCCGATGGGGACGGTGCGCAGCAGGGCCACGGTTACGCCCCCTCCCGCAAGGATCTCCGGATCTACCCGTGATCCCCGGCGCCGGGCGTCGTTGGTACGCACAAGGGACTCGAGGACAGCGTTCATCCCCGCAGTCCGTCCATGCGCCGACGTACTGACGTGCAACGCAACTGTCACAGCAGGAGGACCAACAGCCGTGGCCGTGACCGAACCAGCTCCGGTGGCAGCACCGGAGCACGAGGGGATCCTTCGCCGCCAGTCGCTGCGTGAATCCGCCGCCCGTACCTATGCGCGTTCACTGCCGATCGTGCCGGTACGCGCCCGTGGGATGACCATCGAAGGCGCGGACGGGCGGCGATACCTCGACTGTCTCTCCGGAGCCGGCACCCTGGCGCTCGGGCACAACCATCCGGTGGTCCTGGAGGCGATCAAGAAGGTGATCGACTCGGGTGCACCGCTGCATGTGCTCGACCTCGCCACCCCGGTCAAGGACGCCTTCACCACGGAGCTGTTCGCCACCCTGCCGCGGCAGTTCGCCGACAACGCCCGGATCCAGTTCTGCGGACCTGCCGGTACGGACGCCGTCGAGGCAGCATTCAAACTGGTCCGTGCCGCGACCGGTCGCAGTGGACTCCTCGCCTTCACCGGCGCCTACCACGGCATGACGGCAGGAGCCCTTGCCGCCTCGGGCGGCGCCGAGGACGTACGGGTGACGCGTCTGCCCTTCCCGCAGAACTACCGCTGCCCCTTCGGTATCGGCGGCGAGCGCGGCACGGAGATCGCCGCCCGGTGGACCGAGAACCTCCTGGACGACCCCAAGGGAGGCGCACCCGCGCCGGCCGGGATGATCCTCGAACCGGTGCAGGGGGAGGGCGGTGTGAACCCCGCCCCGGACAGCTGGATGCGCCGGATGCGCGAGATCACCGAGACCCGGTCCGTCCCCCTGATCGCCGACGAGGTTCAGACGGGCGTCGGCCGCACCGGTGCATTCTGGGCGGTCGAGCACAGCGGGATCGTGCCCGATGTGATGGTGCTCTCCAAGGCTATCGGCGGTTCCCTCCCGCTCGCAGTGATCGTCTACCGCTCCGAACTCGACACCTGGCAGCCGGGCGCCCACGCCGGCACCTTCCGGGGCAACCAGCTCGCGATGGCGGCGGGCACGGCCACCCTTGCCTTCGTACGGGAGCACCACCTCGCCGAGCGCGCCGCGACACTCGGCGCCCGGATGGTCGCACGCCTCCAGGCACTGGCCACGGACCACCCGTCCATCGGGGACGTCCGCGGGCGGGGCCTGATGATCGGGGTGGAACTCGTCGACCCCGAGGCCGCTGCGCGGGGCGACAGCCCCGAGCCGCCGCCCGCCCCGGTCCTCGCCGCCGCCGTCCAACAGGAATGCCTGCACCGCGGCCTCATCGTCGAACTCGGCGGACGCCACTCCACCGTCGTACGTCTGCTCCCTCCCCTCACGCTCACCGACGAACAGGCAGCAGCGGTCGTGGACCGCCTCGCCGATGCCCTGGCAGCAGCCGAGCGCTCGTCGCACCGCCGAACCTGACCGGGTCGGCCCGCTGACCCCGGACACCCTTCACAAGGAAGACCGCCGTGAACCCCACTCCCGCGCCCCAGGCCGACGGCCCTCCCCCCACCCAGCAGCGAGGGCAGGCCGGACTCACCGGCAACCTCGTCGTCGAACAGACCACCGTGCCCCGCCAGATGGCGGCACTGCACGACGAGCGGTACGTCCCTATGGCCACGTTCACCGGTGCGGCACCGGCCGACCTCCTCGATCATCCGGACCCGCTGCGGGCCGCCGACGCCGCGGGCGTCGAGAATCTGCTCCGCTGCTGGGTCCGGGAGGGCGACCTGCCCCGGCCGGATCTGGACACGCTGCGCATCCCGCTCCCTGCCAGCGGGACCGCTCTGCTCGTCCCCGTCCTCTACTGGTCCGCCACGGGCTGGCACCGCTTCGGTATGCCTGCCCTGGAGGGGGCACCCGAAGGAGCCCCGCCCACCGACGCCGTCACGGTCGCCGCTCTCCTGGGCCGCGAGGCCGACCGCCACGAGGGCACCGACATGGTGGCCCGGGTCGCCGACTCCGTGCAGCGGACGGCCGGCTTCATCGCCGAGCGGCGCCGCACCCCGGGCGCCCCGGCCGAAGCGGACCTCTTCCTCACCGCCGAGCAGTCACTTCTCCTCGGACATCCGCTCCACCCCACCCCCAAAAGCCGCGAAGGTCTCTCGGAATCCGAATCCCGCCTCTACTCACCCGAGTTGCACGGCTCCTTCCCGCTGTACTGGATGGCTGTCGACCGGTCCGTGCTGGCCACCGACTCCGCCTGGACCGACCGCGGCCGTCCCGTGTCGGCCACGGAACTGATCACCTCCCATGCCGAAGGGCTGCAACTCCCCGACAACACCGCGCCGATTCCACTCCACCCCTGGCAGGCCCGCGAACTCGGACACCGGCCCGAAGCCGCCGCCCTGCTCGACGCCGGACTCCTGCACGACCTCGGACCGCACGGGAAGCACTGGCACCCCACCTCATCCGTCCGTACCGTGCATCGACCGGGTGCCGACGTCATGCTCAAGCTCTCCCTCGGCGTTCGCATCACCAACTCCCGTCGTGAGAATCTCCGCAAGGAACTCCACCGTGGAGTGGAGGTCCACCGACTGCTCCGCAGCGGACTCGCCGCGCAGTGGCACGCCGTCCACCCGGGCTTCGACATCGTCCGCGACCCCGCCTGGCTCGCCGTCGACGGCCCGGACGGCGAGCCTGTCGCGGGCCTCGACGTGATGCTGCGCCACAACCCGTTCGCTCCGTACGACGACGCGGTCTGCATCGCCGCGCTCACCGCCCCGCGCCCCTGGCCGGGCCGGACGGGCATGCATTCACGCCTCGCCGAGATCGTGATCTCCCTGGCCGCTGCCACCGGAAGAGCAGTAGGAGCCGTCGCCACCGAGTGGTTCCTGCGCTATCTCGACCGCGTCGTACGTCCCGTGCTCTGGCTCGACGCCCACGCAGGCGTGGCCCTCGAAGCCCACCAGCAGAACACCCTGGTGCTGCTCGATCCGCACGGCTGGCCCGTCGGCGGCCGGTACCGCGACAATCAGGGCTACTACTTCCGCGACTCCCACCGTGCGGCACTGGAGCACCGGCTCCCCGGCATCGGGTCGGTCAGCGACACCTTCGTTTCCGACGCGGTCACCGACGAGCGCTTTGCCTACTACCTCGGCATCAACAATGTGTTCGGCCTGATCGGAGCCTTCGGCGCCCAGCACCTCGCCGATGAACACGTGCTCATCGCTGCGTTCCGTCGATTCCTCGGCTCGGCCGCCGCACTGGGTTCCCCGCTGCCCGCACATTTGCTGGAAAACTCCCACCTGCGGTGCAAGGCCAACCTGCTGACCCGGTTGCACGGCCTCGATGAACTCGTCGGGCCTGTCGACACGCAGTCCGTCTACGTCACCATTGCCAACCCCCTATGTGCCTGAGGGAACATGACCACCGCCTGAACCGCCGAGAGGAGAGCGACACAGTGGCTCCCGCCGATGCGCACACCGGCGCCGGTACCGGCCCTGCCCCAAGGGCCGACACAGGCGCGGAGGACACCCTGGACCTGCCGCTCTCCGGAGAACTCCTCGCCCTGTTCGGCGAGGACGCACCGGCCACCGCGCGCCCCCAGCCGCTGGACGCTTCCGCGTCATCCGATCCGGACGAGGCCGGCCCGGCCGCAGGCACGCGGGCAACCATGAGCAGGCCGGCCGCCTCGGACCTGCTCGACCACCCTGCCGACTGGGGACCGGTCACCACCCCGGCCGGAGTGTTCCAACTCGTACCCGTGCGACTGGAACGCGACCTCGCCGTGATCAGCCGCTGGATGAACGACCCCGCGGTCGCCGCATTCTGGGAACTCGCCGGATCCGAAGCCGTCACAGCCGACCATCTGCGCCCTCAACTCGACGGCGACGGACGCAGCGTCCCGTGCCTCGGCGTGCTGGCAGGCATTCCCATGAGCTACTGGGAGATCTACCGCGCGGATCTCGATCCCCTGGCGCGTCACTACCCCGCTCGACCGCACGACACCGGAATCCACCTCCTCATCGGTGGTGTGAACAACCGCGGACGCGGGGTCGGCACCACCCTGCTCCGGGCCGTCTCCGACCTCGTACTCGACAACCGTCCCCTGTGCGCTCGAGTCGTGGCAGAGCCCGACCTGCGTAACACCCCTTCCGTCTCCGCCTTCCTGAGCGCAGGCTTTCGCTTCTCCGCGGAAGTCGAACTCCCCGACAAACGAGCCGCCCTGATGGTCCGCGACCGAACGCACCGTGCCCAGCTGTGAACGATCTGCTGCATTGCATACACCGCTCGAACCCCATCGGTTCCATCCCGAGGAGTCCCCGTGCCGAAATATCCTGCGAGCCATGATCCAGCGGAGTCTGCCGCCCTGCTCAGCACGCCAGAACTGAACCGGACGGTCTGGGACGGAGCTGCCGCCCGACTGCTCGCGAAGATGCTCGGTCAATTCGCCTACGAGGAAGTCATCGAGCCGGTCCCGCAGGCCGACGAGGGCGATACGTACACCCTCGGGCTCGACGACGGTGGAACCCTGAGCTTCAGCGCCCGGCGGGGCGTGTACGGCAGTTGGCACATCGCCCCCGAGTCGATTCTGGAGACGTGCGGGAGCGTCCGGGAGTCGCCGACGGACTCGACGCGGGACAGCGGCCGGGGCGCGCCTGCCGAGCCATTGCGGGACCGGAACACCGGCACCGTCCCCTTCCGTGACCCGCTGCAGTTCCTCGCCCGCGCCCGCCACCTCCTCAGGATCGACGGCGCCACCCTCGGCCACCTCATCCGCGAGATCACCACCACCCTCGCCGCCGACGCCCGGCTCGACCACACCGCGCTCTCCGCCGCCCGGCTGGCTGATCTCGACTACGCCGAGCTGGAAGGGCACCAGACAGGGCACCCCTGGCTCGTCGCCAACAAGGGGCGGCTCGGCTTCTCCGCCGCCGACGCCTCCCGCTACACACCCGAGGCCCGCAGGCCGGTCAGGCTGCCGTGGATCGCCGTCTCCACCCGGATCGCCGCCTACCGAGGGGTGACCGGCCTGGCCACACCCGAGCAGTTGTACGTACAGGAACTCGATCCGGCGGTCCGCGATTCCTTCGCTGCCGTGCTCCGCGCCCGCGACCTCGATCCCGGCAGCTATCTCTGTCTTCCCGTGCACCCATGGCAGTGGGACGAATGGATCGTTCCGGTTTTCGCCCCGGCCATCGCCGCAGGCGACATCGTGCCGCTCCACACCGACGCCGACCTCCGGCTGCCTCAGCAGTCCATCCGCACCTTCGCCAACGTGTCCCGCCCCGACCGGCACACCGTCAAACTGCCCCTGTCGATCCTCAATACGCTGGTCTGGCGAGGACTGCCGACCGAACGCACCCTTGCGGCCCCCGCCGTCACCACCTGGGTCCAGGGTCTGCGCGACCGGGACGCATTTCTGCGGGATACGTGCAGGGTCATCCTGCTCGGCGAGGTGGCCTCGGTGACCGTCGAGCATCCGCTCTACGACCACCTTCCGGAGGCTCCGTACCAGTTCAAGGAGATCCTCGGCGCGATCTGGCGAGAACCCCTCCAGCCCCGGCTCGCGCCGGGCGAACGGGCCCGAACCCTTGCCTCGCTGCTCCACACCGATCCACAGGGCCGCGCTTTCGCGGCCGAGCTCGTCGCCCGCTCGGGGCTGACGCCCACCACCTGGCTGACCCGGCTCTTCGCCGCGCTGCTCCCGCCGCTGCTGCACTTCCTCTACCGCTACGGCACCGTGTTCTCCCCGCACGGAGAGAACGCCATCGTCGTCTTCGACGACCAGGACGTACCGGTTCGCCTGGCGATCAAGGACTTCGTGGACGACGTGAACATCAGCGCCCAGCCGCTGCCGGAGCACGAGTCGATGCCGGAGGGTGTACGCCGCATCCTGCTCACCGAGGAGCCCTCCTTCCTCACCCAGTTCATCCACTCCGGACTGTTCATCGGTGTCTTCCGCTTCCTGTCCCCGCTGTGCGAGGAACAGCTGGGAGTTCCGGAGGCCGATTTCTGGTCACTCGTGAGGGCCGAGATCCTGCGCTACCACGCCCGCTTTCCCGAGCTCAAGGAGCGATTCGAGATGTTCGACATGCTGACGCCCCGCATCGAACGTCTCTGTCTGAACCGCAACCGCCTGCACGTGGACGGATACCGGGACCGCCCCCGGCGCCCGCACGCCGCCATCCATGGGACCATTCCCAACCCTCTCCATCCCTCCGTCCGAGTCCGGGAGTGATCGCCCTTGTCAGTGGTGACCCGTAGGGTGGTCGGGCTATGACAAAGCCATCCCTTCCCGAGCTCCTCCACGCCGCCGTGACCGCCGTCGGTGGTACGGAACGGCCTGGCCAGGCCGCCATGGCCGAGGCTGTTGCCGAGGCTGTCGACGACAACGCCCATCTGCTCGTACAGGCCGGCACCGGCACCGGCAAATCCCTTGGCTACCTGGTGCCCGCGCTGGCACACGGGGAGCGCGTCGTGGTGGCGACGGCGACCCTGGCACTGCAGCGCCAGCTCGTGGAGCGCGATCTTCCGCGTACGGTCGACGCTCTGCATCCGCTGCTGCGCCGCCGCCCCCAGTTCGCTATGCTCAAGGGCCGCTCGAACTATCTCTGCCTGCACCGGCTCCATGAAGGAGTGCCCCAGGACGAGGAGGAGGGGCTCTTCGACCAGTTCGAGGCTGCGGCCCCGTCGAGCAAGCTCGGTCAGGATCTGCTGCGGCTGCGGGACTGGTCGGACGAGACCGAGACCGGCGATCGCGACGACCTCACCCCGGGCGTATCCGACCGTGCCTGGGCGCAGGTCTCCGTCTCCTCCCGCGAATGCCTGGGCGCCAGCAAGTGCGCGTACGGCGCGGAGTGCTTCGCGGAGCAGGCCCGTGAGCGTGCCAAGCTCGCCGATGTCGTCGTCACCAATCACGCCCTCCTTGCCATCGATGCCATCGAGGGCGCTCCGGTGCTTCCGCAGCATGAGGTACTGATCGTCGACGAGGCCCATGAGCTGGTCTCCAGGGTCACCGGAGTGGCCACCGGCGAGCTCACGCCCGGCCAGGTCAACCGCGCGGTACGCCGAGCGGCGAAGCTGGTCAACGAGAAGGCCGCCGACGCCCTGCAGACCGCGTCGGAGGGCTTCGAGCGAGTGATGGAGCTGGCGCTCCCCGGCCGTCTGGAAGAGGTCCCCGAGGACCTCGGCTACGCACTGCTCGCTCTCCGTGACGCCGCGCGTACGGTGATCTCGGCCCTGGGTACCTCCCGGGACAAGTCCGTCCAGGACGAGGACGCCGTCCGCAAGCAGGCACTCGCATCGGTGGAGACGATTCACGGCGTCGCCGAGCGCATCACCCAGGGCTCGGAGTACGACGTCGTCTGGTACGAGCGTCATGACCGTTTCGGCGCCTCTGTGCGGGTCGCCCCGCTCTCCGTCTCCGGACTTCTGCGGGAGAAGCTCTTCGCCGAGCGATCCGTTGTCCTCACCTCGGCCACGCTCAAGCTCGGTGGGGATTTCAACGGGGTGGGGGCGTCGCTCGGACTCGCTCCTGAAGGCACCGCGGGCGACGACATTCCGCAGTGGAAGGGGCTCGACGTCGGGTCGCCGTTCGACTACCCGAGGCAGGGAATCCTGTACGTCGCCAGGCATCTGGCCACGCCCGGGCGGGAGGGTTCTCGCACCGACATGCTGGATGAGCTCACCGAACTGGTGGAGGCGGCGGGCGGGCGCACCCTCGGGCTGTTCTCGTCCATGCGGGCGGCCCAGGCCGCCGCCGAGGAACTGCGTGGTCGGCTCGACAAGCCGATCCTGCTGCAGGGTGAGGAGACCCTCGGAGAGCTGATCAAGAACTTCGCGGCCGATCCCGAGACCTGCCTCTTCGGCACGCTTTCGCTCTGGCAGGGCGTGGATGTGCCGGGGGCCAGCTGCCAGCTGGTGGTCATGGACAGGATCCCGTTCCCACGCCCCGACGACCCGCTGATGAGTGCACGCCAGAAGGCGGTCGAGGAGGCGGGAGGAAATGGGTTCATGGCTGTCGCGGCGACGCATGCCGCGCTGCTGATGGCTCAGGGCGCCGGCCGGCTCGTACGGGCCACGGGCGACAAGGGTGTGGTCGCGGTGCTCGATCCGCGGCTGGCCAACGCCCGGTACGGCAGCTATCTGCGCGCCTCGCTGCCCGATTTCTGGTACACCACCGACCGCAACCAGGCGCGCCGCTCACTCGCGGCTATCGACGCGGCAGCCAAGGCCAACGACCAGTAGCCCGCCCCGGGTGCCCGGCGGCACAGGCAAGGCCCCGGGATCGGCGCAGTGGATCCCGGGGCCGGTCGGAAAGCGGCGAGTCTTCACACCCGCCGCAGCACCGCCACTACCTTGCCGAGAATCGTCGCCTCGTCGCCCGGGATCGGCTGGTATGCGGAGTTGTGCGGGAGCAGCCACACATGGCCGTCCTCCCGCTTGAAGCGCTTGACCGTGGCCTCGCCGTCCAGCATGGCTGCGACGATGTCGCCGTTCTCCGCGACTGGCTGGCGGCGCACGGTGACCCAGTCGCCATCACAGATCGCCGCCTCGATCATCGAGTCACCGACGACCTTGAGGACGAACAGCTCTCCGTCACCGACCAGCTGGCGGGGGAGCGGGAAGACGTCCTCGACCGATTCCTCGGCGAGGATCGGACCACCGGCTGCGATCCGGCCGACCAGCGGCACATACGACGCCGCGGGCTTTCCTGTCGTATCGGTGGGCTGCGAGCTGGGCTGGTCCGAACCGCGGACTTCGTACGCCCGCGGGCGATGGGGGTCGCGACGCAGGAAACCCTTGCGCTCCAGAGCCATCAGCTGATGGGCGACGGAGGACGTGCTGGACAGGCCCACCGCCTGACCGATCTCCCGCATCGAGGGCGGGTACCCACGCCGCTGCACGGAGTCCCGGATCACCTCGATCACTCGCCGCTGCCGGTCCGTGAGCCCCGAGCTGTCCGCCCGGATACCTGGAGGTCGGCCGGGCAACGAGCGCGCTGGGCGCACGGGCTCCGGCTCCTCCGTGTTCGTGACTGAGTCATTCATGGCATGCACCGGCTCGAGTCGGCTCTGGGAGCGGTCCTGGGCAGTGATGGTGGCACTGTCTGCGGTGGTGGTCACGTCGGCCCCTCTCGAATGGTCTCCCTAGCTGGACAACGGTAGTAGCTTTCGAAAGGTTGCGCCAAACACACGTTCGAGTGAAAAACGAATAAAAATCTGTCGTGTGTTCACTGCTGGGTGTATGCGCGACGGCCGGAGTGGCCGGGACCCCTGCTTGGGGCGACTCCTTGGGGTGACCGGCAATTCGGACTATTACGGTAGCGTTCGCCGGCGCGGCGTCGCCACGCGGGGTGGCCTCCGCGTCGTTGTCCGAGTCTGACAGCGGAAGCCCCGCAATCCTGGCAGCCCCACGGTTCCCGTAACCTCGTGCTTCGCCGTACGCTGCCTGCGGTCCGCCCGCGATGCGCGACACGCGCTAGGGCCGAACGTGCGACCAAACCCAAGATCTAGTGGTTGGATTGTTCCAGTCGCCCAGAAGTTGTGGTCCCCGGTCCGTCGGGGGTGCGGCCATCGCCTATGCTTGTGACTGCTTCGAGGGGCCCTGGCGGGCCCTGCAGAGGCTATTCGATCGTGCTGTGAAGGAGGGTTGGGAGCCATGCACTGCCCCTTCTGCAGGCACCCCGACAGCCGGGTCGTCGACAGTCGCACCACCGATGACGGCACGTCGATCCGCCGTCGCCGTCAGTGCCCCGACTGCTCCCGCCGTTTCACGACGGTGGAGACCTGCTCGCTGATGGTGGTGAAGCGCAGCGGTGTGACGGAACCCTTCAGCCGCACCAAGGTCATTTCCGGCGTGCGTAAGGCATGCCAGGGGCGGCCGGTCACCGAGGACGCCCTCGCCAAGCTCGGTCAGCGGGTCGAGGAGGCGGTGCGTGCCACCGGCAGCGCCGAGCTGACCACCCATGACGTGGGTCTGGCCATCCTCGGCCCCCTGCAGGAACTCGACCTCGTCGCGTACCTGCGTTTCGCGTCCGTGTACCGGGCGTTCGACACACTTGAAGACTTCGAGGCCGCCATCGCGGAACTCCGCGAACGACGGTCTCCCGTGGAGGAGTGCGGGAGGGGCGAGACCCTTGAGGTCCCCGTTCCCGCCGTCGCCGCCGACTGAGCGACACCGGCCGATCGGCACAGGTCCGTGGATCGGTGACAGGGCGGCTGTATATAGACCTGCTCCGGGCGCTATGCGTGGCGCCCGAAGCATCAGAGACAGACTGTGCCCCGGGAAGTTCTGGGCACTTCAGGGCGTTTTTGCCCACATATGGGAGGCGGCATGACAGAGACGGCGAGCGGCCCGGCACGAGGTTCCCGAGCCAAGGGATCCAAGTCGAGCAAGGGTCTGCGTATCGAGCGCATCCACACCACCCCCGGCGTACATCCGTACGACGAGGTGGCATGGGAGCGCCGTGACGTCGTCATGACCAACTGGCGCGACGGCTCGATCAACTTCGAGCAGCGTGGCGTCGAGTTCCCCGACTTCTGGTCGGTGAACGCGGTCAACATCGTCACCAGCAAGTACTTCCGCGGGGCCGTCGGCACCCCGCAGCGCGAGACCGGTCTGCGACAGCTCATCGACCGGATCGTGAAGACGTACCGCAAGGCCGGCGAGGACCACGGCTACTTCGCCTCTCCCGCGGACGCCGAGATCTTCGAGCACGAGCTGGCGTACGCCCTCCTGCACCAGATCTTCAGCTTCAACTCGCCGGTCTGGTTCAACGTCGGTACCCCCCAGCCGCAGCAGGTCTCCGCCTGCTTCATCCTGGCCGTCGACGACTCCATGGAGTCGATCCTCGACTGGTACAAGGAAGAGGGCATGATCTTCAAGGGCGGCTCCGGTGCCGGCCTGAACCTCTCCCGTATCCGCTCCTCCAAGGAGCTGCTCTCCTCCGGGGGCAACGCCTCCGGACCGGTCTCCTTCATGCGCGGTGCCGACGCCTCCGCCGGAACGATCAAGTCCGGTGGCGCCACCCGGCGCGCGGCCAAGATGGTCATTCTCGACGTCGACCACCCCGACATCGAGAACTTCATCGAGACCAAGGTGAAGGAAGAGGAGAAGATCCGCGCCCTGCGCGACGCGGGCTTCGACATGGACCTGGGCGGCGATGACATCACGTCCGTCCAGTACCAGAACGCCAACAACTCGGTGCGCGTGAACGACGAGTTCATGAAGGCCGTCGAGTCCGGCGGCAAGTTCGGGCTGCGTGCGCGGATGACGGGTGACGTCATCGAAGAGGTCGAGGCCAAGTCCCTCTTCCGCAAGATGGCCGAGGCGGCGTGGGCCTGCGCCGACCCGGGCATCCAGTACGACGACACGATCAATCAGTGGCACACCTGCCCGGAGTCCGGCCGGATCAACGGCTCGAACCCCTGCAGCGAGTACATGCACCTGGACAACACCTCGTGCAACCTGGCCTCGCTGAACCTGATGAAGTTCCTCAAGGACGACGGCAAGGGCAACCAGTCCTTCGAGTCCGAGCGCTTCGCCAAGGTCGTCGAGCTGGTCATCACCGCGATGGACATCTCCATCTGCTTCGCCGACTTCCCGACCCAGAAGATCGGCGAGAACACCCGCGCCTTCCGCCAGTTGGGCATCGGTTACGCCAACCTCGGCGCCCTGCTGATGGCGACCGGCCACGCGTACGACAGCGACGGCGGCCGAGCCCTCGCCGGTGCCATCACCTCACTGATGACCGGCACCTCGTACAAGCGCTCCGCCGAGCTCGCCGCGGTCGTCGGCCCGTACGACGGCTACGCCCGCAATGCCGAGCCGCACCAGCGCGTCATGAAGCAGCACGCCGACGCCAACGCCGCGGCCGTCCACATGGACGACCTGGACAACCCGATCTGGGCCGCCGCGACGGAGGCCTGGCAGGACGTGATCCGCCTCGGCGCGAAGAACGGTTTCCGCAACGCCCAGGCCTCGGTCATCGCACCCACCGGCACCATCGGTCTCGCGATGTCCTGCGACACCACCGGCCTCGAGCCCGACCTCGCCCTGGTCAAGTTCAAGAAGCTGGTCGGCGGCGGCTCGATGCAGATCGTCAACGGCACCGTCCCGCAGGCCCTGCGCCGCCTGGGCTACCAGGAGGAGCAGATCGAGGCGATCGTCGCCCACATCGCCGAGCACGGCAATGTGATCGACGCCCCCGGTCTGAAGACCGAGCACTACGAGGTCTTCGACTGCGCGATGGGTGAGCGTTCCATCTCCGCGATGGGCCACGTACGCATGATGGCCGCGATCCAGCCGTGGATCTCCGGCGCGCTGTCCAAGACGGTGAACCTGCCGGAGACGGCCACCGTCGAGGACGTCGAAGAGGTCTACTTCGAGGCGTGGAAGATGGGCGTCAAGGCGCTCGCGATCTACCGTGACAACTGCAAGGTCGGCCAGCCCCTCTCCGCGAAGACCAAGAAGAAGGAAAAGTCGGCAACGGACGCAGTCACGGCCAAGGCCGAGGAGACCATCCGTACCGCGGTCGAGAAGGTCGTCGAGTACCGCCCGGTCCGTAAGCGCCTTCCCAAGGGCCGTCCCGGCATCACCACCTCCTTCACGGTGGGCGGCGCCGAGGGCTACATGACCGCCAATTCCTACCCGGACGACGGTCTCGGCGAGGTCTTCCTGAAGATGTCCAAGCAGGGCTCCACCCTCGCCGGCATGATGGACGCCTTCTCCATCGCAGTCTCGGTCGGTCTGCAGTACGGCGTCCCGCTGGAGACGTACGTCTCGAAGTTCACCAACATGCGCTTCGAGCCGGCCGGTATGACGGACGACCCGGATGTGCGGATGGCGCAGTCGATCGTCGACTACATCTTCCGCCGCCTCGCGCTGGACTTCCTGCCCTTCGAGACCCGCTCGGCGCTCGGCATCCACTCGGCCGAGGAGCGTCAGCGTCACCTCGACACCGGTTCGTACGAGCCCTCTTTTGAGGACGACGAGCTGGACGTCGAAGGCCTGGCCCAGTCCGCCCCGGTGCGGACGGAGCCCCTGAAGGTGGTGGCCGCCGTGCAGGAGGCCGAGAAGCCGGCCCCGAAGACGGCGCACACCTCGGCGGAGCTCGTTGAGATGCAGCTGGGCATCAGCGCGGACGCGCCGCTCTGCTTCTCCTGCGGTACGAAGATGCAGCGCGCCGGATCCTGCTACATCTGCGAGGGCTGCGGCTCGACTAGCGGTTGCAGCTGAAAACGAGCGGAATTGCGCCTGATGCAACATTGAGCATCTGCTGCTGAGGGCGCTGATCCGCACTTGAGAGAGGGTGCCGGCCATCGGTCGGCACCCTCTCCGGAGCGGCTGGCCCAGTCGGAGCAGACGATCGGCGAGCTCACGGACTTCCGTACGCTGCTGTCGGTGCCCGCGTTCACCCAGCCGCTGTCGCGCCCCAGACCGTAGATGCCGTACGGGATGGCGATCGGGGTGTCCGGGTCCAGGAAGTCGTGGCCCGGGGCGGTGACCGGCTCAACCTCATCCGGTATCGCCGCAGCAGCCCATCCACCATGCCGCACCGAGAAGTTGGCTCGAATCCGGCAGTAGTTTCCTCACGGCTCCTGACCCGCTTCCAGTTCGTCGCCGACCACCGGCGCCGCTTCGGCGTGAAGCGGCTGTGCACCATCCTCGGGATCGCCCGCTCGAGCTTCTGCTACTGGCGCAAGACCGCGCCTGCCCGGGCCGCCCGGCATGCGCCCGACGCCAGGCTTGCCGGACGCATACAGGTCGTCCACGCCGAGTCGGACGGCAGCTATGGCGTCCGGCGCATCACCGCCGAACTCCACGAGGACCGCGAGCGCGTCAACGACAAGCGCATCGCCCCTGTCACGCGCGGCATCGGGCTCGCCGGCCTGCGCCGCAAGCACCGCACGACAGTTGCGGACCCGGCCTCCGCGAAGGCGACCGATCTGATCGGACGCGACTTCACCGCCTCACTGCCGAACACCAAGTACGTAGGCGACATCACGTACTTGCCGGTGGCAGGAGTGAAGTCGCTAAATGGCGGATGTCCCACGAGCTGAGGACGTCGGGCAGGCGGTCGACGTCGATGTATTCAGGGTTGATCAGTACCTTGCCGGGCGAGAGCAAGAGAAATGTCGTGTCGATGTGCATGGGAGCGCGGCAGCGGCTCTCGATCTCGTGGATGCGATAGCCAGGTCCGAGATGGCGGCGCAACCAGTCGATGCCCATTCGGTTGGTGACGTTGCTTCGCGTAACGAACAGGTCGCGTCCCGCGCGCACGAAATCCGCCGCGTCGAACACTGGCTCGAACTCGGTGAGGATGTAGCGCATAGGCTCGCCGACCTCGGGGATACAGAAATCCGCCTCGAACAATGCGTCGGTGAGCTGCGGCTTTGGTGCCACCGTCCAGCGCGCACCGCGCCGGAAGTAGTCCTTGACGATCGCGCGATAGGAGTGGGTCTCGAAATATCGGCACGGCCATGCCATCGGGACCTCGATGATCTCGTCGCCGATCACGAGCATGCTGTCACGAGGACAGGTGTTGCAAAAACCGCGCGACGACCAGTCGGGGGTACCGAAGCGTTGCCTGTGGTCGACCGCGTCCGGGCGCGTGACCGTGATACCGAGGGACTGCAGGAGGGAAATGAACTGATCGAGCTCCTGCTGCGCCGGCTCGATCAGCATGCGCGGATACTTGAAGCCGGCGGCAAACCCCCTGCAACCGCGCCGCCCATCGTGGGATGTTGCAGGCCACGACCGGATGGCTGGAGGGGATCGTCGCGCCATCGAGACGCCCGACGATGATCTCCTCCAGCGGGTCCCACTCGTTGTGCGAATTGACCGGCGAAACGAGGGGTTCCGCAGCGCTGTCGATCATGGGCGATAGCGCCGACATCACGCGTGGTCCGCAGCCCACGTATGGGCATCGTTGTCTGCCGCCGCCGTCAGAATGTCGGGCCTCTGTACTACCGCCATGCTCGACCGCTTTCGATCGCAGAAGTCAGTGACTCACTGTATCCAATAAACTGCTCACGGTGTCCTGGTCTGGCTATCTGTGTCAACGGACAGAACCATCTGCCTGGCCTCTGGCAACTACGGATGAACCCTCGGACTGGGAAAACCGGCCTCTCGGTTGCGGGCAGCCGTGTGCACACGCGGAGCGCGCCCGGAGCGGTCCACGCTTCCATCGGCAGCCGAGAATCAGGTGGGGAAGAGCGGTGCCGGCTCGCTCTCTTCAGCCCATTGACGGGAAGTCAGGAAGCCGTATTCGTACCGGTTATCGAGCTCGGGAATCGGACCGGGTTTCCTGATCGGATGATCTCGGGGCGATCGGCGCATGAGGACAGGGCCTCTTGAGTAGTTCGGGGGTATTGAAACCGGCCGGTCCGCCCAGGAGGCCTTGTTTCCTCAGTTCGCCCTCGCACGGGTGCGTCAAATTCACGGCTGGTCTTGGTTGTTGAAGTTCCGCTATTGGGCGGGGTGAGCCTGCCCTCAACCGCCACCTACCGCGTCTCCGCGCGCACGGCACAGCGGGGGATTTGCGGCACCCGCCACTCCGGCAAGCGCCGCGCGGCGCGATCTCCGGGATCACCGCCCGGGCCGGGAATTCGGACCGGCACAGCCGAGTGGCTGCACACGGTGGCTGCCCAGGTGTGCTGCGTGGACCGTGCCCTGTGACGTGTCACGTTCCGGGCGTACGGCTTCCCATCATTGCGGCGAACGAATCGGGGTCCCCGTCGAAACTCCGGACCGATCCGTGGAACTCCCAGACGCCGGACGCACCGCGGACGAACTCGGCGACGGTTGCTGCGGTGGCGGCGCCGACCGCGGAGAAGTCGTCCTCCGCAAGGTTCGTGTAGCCCTCTCGAATCTGAACGCCGGTGTTCGCTATTTCGGCGAATGTCCTGCGGCCGTCTCGCTGCTGAATGGCGACTCCGACGACAACCCGGGTGTACGTGGTCGACAACCGGTCCAGCTCGAGAGTCATGACCTCGTCGAAACCGAGGCCCTGACCGGTCCTGCTGTCACGGTTGAGGGTGATGGTGCCGTCCGGGGAGCGGCTGTCGAAGTGCACGAGATACGCAGGGCTGCCGTACGGCGCCTGCGCGAGGTAGGTCGCCGCGATGATGTCCAGGTCATGGGCCGGGGCACCCGGAGGGCTGGGATCCCATTTGAGCCTGATTTCGACCTTTTCGATGTCCTTGTTGGGCGTGCTCATCGGACTTGCCTCCCTGGCTTGCCGCTGGGCCGTCGTCGGGCCGTTCATACCACCTGATCATGTCCGTAACCGGCCGTGGATCCAACCGGCTTGGCCGTCCGCGATGGAATCGAGCCACCCTCGGTTCGGCGATTCAGTACGGAATCCGGCGCGGCGGCTTCCGGCGGACCTCGTTCCGGAGATCTCGATGGTGCTGCTGACCTGTCGGGTGAGATGGGTGTGCTTGATGTGGTCGAGGTGGAGGCAGTTGCGGGCCACCCGTCCAGCTCAGATTGGCGAGCTGGACGTGCTTGCCCTGGTGGAGCAGGGAGAGCGCGAGAGGGAGGCCCGCATAGATGTCGAAGCCGCCGCCGGCCCCTGCGACAAGGATGTGCTCCGCGGACTCGAGGCGGGAGAACAGGGGGTTGGTGTGCAAGAGGCCATGTAGATCATTCTGTGGTTCACAGCCACTGATTCGGTCGTACTCCATCAGAGCGTGACCCGCGCTACGTTCGGCACCGTACGATGGCGCGGTGCTGGTCAAGTGGATTCGTTGCACCGTGGTGGACCGTCGAGGTTTTGAACGGGGACAGCGAAAGTGGGCGGGGCTGCTGGGTGAGCCGGGGTTCAGGGGACAGGGTGGCGGGTGGAGTCGAGGGCGTCCTGAAGTGGCCCACGTCTTCGCTTTCTGGGAGAACCGCGTCTTCTACGACTCGTTCATGGCGCGTGCGCACGACCCACTGGCTGCCGCGCAGTCCGGCACGTACAGCAGCATCCAGGTCAAGCTGTTCGAGTACCGCTTTGATGTGAAGACCGGCTTTGAGCCCCGCTTCACCGATGCGGATGTTGTCAGGGTGGCGCACAGCAAGGTGCACGAGGACCGGGTCGAGCATTTCGCATTGATGCAGGAGAGGGTGTGGAATCCGGCGATGGCCGGATCGCCGGGCATGGTGCGAGGGGTGTTCGGGGAGGCGCCGGGGCACGAGTTCCTCGCGTTGTCCATGTGGCAGTCGAGCGCCGAGCGTGGCAAGTATCGGGCGGGGAGCATTGAGCGGCTGACACAACGGGCGCAGACCGAGGACGATGTGGCGGCGGTGACGGGAGACGTCGTGCAGCTTGAGCCGTCCTGGACGGTGTGATCGGCCGAGACGGATCGGTGTGGCGGGGACAGCGCGCCGGGGCGTCGGCCGCTGATCAGGCTGGTTCGGCCGAGACGGGCGGGGTGTTGAAGACGCCCGTTCGGGCAGCTGCCAGCGCCGCGTCGGCAGCTTGGTCGGCCGGCGTCTCGTCGATGGGCTCGCAGGTGATGAACAGCCTGAAGAACAAGGGCGAGGCTACGGCCCTGACCCGCGCCCCCGCGTCAGTGTGCCGGTCCAGTTCGTGGCGAGCGACAGCGCGCGCGACGATGACCTCGCAGCGGGTGAACCGCTCCGAGTAGAAGGTGCTCAGCGCTTCGGCGGCGCGCTGGGACTGGAATCCCGCGGCGATGAACGCGGTCGGCGCGGCCGCTGCGGCAGGGTCGGTGAAGACGTCGGCTGTCGTGTGCGCCAGGGCGCGCAGATGTCCTTCCAGGCTTCCGGTGTCGGGCGGTGTCCAGCCGTCCTCTCCAGCCAGGTCCAGGGGCGGCCGGCCGCGCCATCAAGGACCGGCAACGGGGCGGGGAAATCCACTTTGCTCCGCGTCATGGCAGGCGTGCTCGAGCCGGACGCGGGCCGAGTGGTCCGGCGCGGAGGAATCGGCCACCTCGCGCAGGAAATACCCGCGCACCGCCCAGCGGAGAGAGTGCTCGCGGCATTCGGCCGAGGACTGGCGCTCACCGACGAAGAGCAGGCGGAACTGCTGCTCTCGTACGGACTGTTCCGGTCCCGGGATCTTCAGGTGCCGGTCGGATCGCTTTCCGCGGGGCAGCGCAGACAGCTCGCTCTCGCCCGTCTGCCGGCCCGGCCCGCGGACCTGCTGCTGCTCGACGAGCCCGCGAATCATCTGGCACTCGGGCTCGTGCAGGAACTGGAAGAAGCGCTGGCTCTCTGGCAGGGCGCGCTGGTGGTGGCCTCCCACGACCGGCTGCTGCGCCGCCGCTTCACCGGCGACATCCGTCGGATGGAGTCCGGACAACTGCTCGAATGAGTCGCAGCCGATCTAGGGTCGGTACATGGCACGACCACAACGCATTGTCCTCGTCCGTCACGGGGAGTCCGAGGGCAACGCCGATGACACGGTGTACGAGCGTGAGCCGGACCATGCGCTGAGGCTCACCGCGACAGGGCTGCGGCAGGCCAGGGAGACGGGCGTGCGGCTGCGCGAGCTGTTCGACGGGGAGCGGGTCAGCGTGTATGTCTCGCCCTATCGCCGCACGCACGAGACGTTCAGGTCCTTCGGGCTGGACCTTCAGCGGGTGCGGGTGCGGGAGGAGCCGCGGCTGCGGGAGCAGGACTGGGGGAACTGGCAGGACCGGGACGACGTGAGGCTGCAGAAGGCATACCGGGATGCGTACGGTCATTTCTTCTACCGCTTCGCTCAGGGAGAGTCCGGCGCCGATGTGTACGACAGGGTCGGAGCCTTTCTGGAGAGTCTGCACCGCAGCTTCGAAGCCCCCGACCACCCGCCGAATGTCCTGCTGGTCACGCACGGACTGACCATGCGTTTGTTCTGCATGCGCTGGTTCCACTGGTCGGTGGCCGAGTTCGAGTCACTGTCCAATCCTGGCAACGGGGAGACCAGGACGCTGATACTCGGAGAGGACGGGCGTTACACCCTTGACAGGCCGTTCGAGCGCTGGCGTACCCCAGAGCCGTACGGCATCACCGGATAGAGTGGAAGGGCGATGACAACCGCTGACTCTGCTTCCGACCAACGCTTCGAACGTGCCCTGGCCAGCCTGCGGGGGCTGTCCGTGGGGGACGCACTGGGTTCCCAGTTCTTTGTGCCCGCCAACTATCCGCTGCTGAAGCAGCGGAAACTTCCGCCCGGCCCCTGGCAGTGGACGGACGACACCGAGATGGCCTCGTCGGTGCTGGCCGTGCTGGTGGGGCACGAGCGAATCGACCAGGACGCGCTCGCTCATTCCTTCGCCGAGCATCATGACTTCGACCGGGGATATGGCCCTGCCGTGAACCGGCTGCTCAGGCTGGTACGGGAAGGCGGCGACTGGCGGGAGCTGGCGTCGGCGCTGTTCAACGGCCAGGGCTCCTGGGGCAATGGCTCGGCGATGCGCATTGCGCCGCTCGGCGCCTGGTATGCAGACGACCCGGAGCAGGCCACACACCAGGCCGAGATCTCCTCGTACCCCACACACCAGCATCGCGAGGCGGTCGTGGGAGCGATGGCTGTTGCGGCCGCGGCCTCGCTGGCGGCGGCAACAGAGGGATCACCCAGCCCGACAGAGCTCCTTGACGGCGTGATCGCGCTCGTGCCGCGCAGCGCGGTCGGTGCAGGGCTGCGCCGGGCACGCGACATGCTCGACTACGACGATGCCGGGACGGTCGCCGCGGTCCTCGGCAACGGCCGGCGTACCAGTGCACATGACACCGTTCCGTTCGCCCTCTGGTCGGCGGCGCGGAGCCTTGGCGATTTCGAGCAGGCTTTCTGGGGGACGGCCCAAGCGGGCGGCGACGTCGATACGACCTGCGCGATCGTCGGCGGAATCGTGGCAGCGGGCATGGCGGGCGGACCGCCTGCCGACTGGTCGGCACAGACGGAAGAGCTGCCGGACTGGCTCCCGCGGTAGTCCGAAGGTGACGACATTGCTGGGGTGCAGGCCGAGCGAACGCGGTGAGGCCTGCACCTGCTGTGTGTGGGGGCTGCGGCGGCGTGCCCAACCCTTTGTGCGGCAGGCAACAGGTCCGCCGCCGCCCCGGCTCCGCGCTGCGTCGCGTCCTTCACGAATGTGATCCAGTCACTGTTGAGCACTTCCAGTTGATGATCCTCAGTCGCGTTTTCCTGGCGTCGGCACAACACTTCGTGAGTACTGCCTTCGTGCGCACAGCTCTTCGGACGCATGTACCGCAGCAAACTGGCCGTCGGGACCCATGACCGTGCCGCAATTCTTTCTGCGGCTCGGCGTGCGGCCGGGGCAGCCGTCGGGCGCCCCGGGGTGTTGTCGGCGTTTCCATCGGCGTACGCTGACAGGCGCCATGCCGTACGAACCACCCACGCACACCGTCGAGCGCTCACTGCGCGCTACCACTGGTGCCAAGACCGTCGCCGGTGTCGACGAGGTCGGACGCGGAGCGTGGGCGGGTCCGGTCACTGTGTGTGCGGCCGTAACCGGCCTTCGCAGACCTCCCGCCGGACTTACCGACTCCAAGCTGATCAGCCCCAAGCGCCGCGCGGAGCTGGCCCCGTTGCTGGAGCGCTGGGTCACCGCGTTCGGTCTGGGTGATGCCTCTCCGCAGGAGATCGACGACCTGGGGATGACGGCTGCCCTGCGCCTCGCAGCTGTGCGTGCCCTCGAAGCCCTGCCGGTGCGGCCCGATGCGGTGATACTCGATGGCAAACACGACTACCTGGGACAGCCCTGGCAGGTCCGCACAGTGATCAAGGGCGACCAGTCCTGTATCGCGGTCGCGGCTGCTTCGGTGATCGCGAAGGTCCGACGGGACTCGATGATGGCCGAACTGGGCGCGGATTCCGGCGAGTACGCCGCCTTCGCCTTCGGCGCCAACGCCGGTTACCCGTCGCCCGTGCACAGGGCCGCGCTGGAGGAATGGGGACCTACACCCCACCACCGCCTCTCGTGGTCCTACCTCGACGCGCTGCCCAGGTGGCAGCACCTCAAGAAGGTCCGCTTCTCCGCCGAGGCGGCTGCACTGGAAAGCGGGGGCCAACTCGGCTTCGACTTCTGATCGCGCACATGTACCCACCCGCTGATGCCTTGTGTATCGGCATTTGATAGACAACCACCCATGCCTCCCATCCCCGAGGAGCCTCAGATTCACGAGAGCGCCCAGGGTCCCCGCGTCACTCCGGCCGCAGGCCGCACCGCGTCGACCCCCCGTCCCGTACCCGGTCCGCGTTCAGCGGCCATGCCGCGCCCCGGTCGCCCGGGACCCGGCCCCGCGAGGCCCGCGCCCCCGGCGCAGCGCCCGCACTCCACCTCCGGCCGGCCGCAGGCCGCCCGGCCGGAGAATCGTTCCGCACCGCAGATCCAGCTGGTCCCCGCCTCGGCTGCCGACGCACTCGACGCTGCCGACGAAGCGGTGGACCTGCTGCTCGACTCCGGACGCGCACCGGGCGACATCCTGGTGCTCACCACCGGTGAGCAGCACCCGTGGGCCGCGCACGAACTCTCCTTCGGCGAGGCCGCCTACTGGGCGCAGCAGGAAGTCGGCGATGACGTCTTCTTCGCCGGTGCCGCAGCCACGGACCGGGTGAAGCCCCGCCCCGTCGTGATCGTCGCCGTCAATGGCGACGGCGGTGACTCCGTTGCCGGCGCACTGTCCGGCGCGCAGGAACGCACCGGTGCCCTGCTGATCGTGTGCGGGGACCCGCAACGGATCAACGCGGTGCTCGGCGCCGACGTCTGATCCGTAGGGCACACAGGGTCGTGGTGGCCCGGCTGCTCGACAGGGCAGCCGGGTCCGCAACCACGGGTCAGCGCGCCGCGGTGCGTCGCAGCGCCTGAGCCGCACCGCCGCCGGTGCGCGGTGGGACCGGATCGTGGTCGAGCGATGTGTCGGCGAGAGCGGACGGCTGTGACGTCGAGTTGGGCCGTCGCCCGCCCCGCCCCTCGCCCAGCACGTGCCAGCCGCCGCGGGTCAGGGTGATGTACGCGCCGCACCGAAGGCCGTGCAACGTGCAGGCGTCCCGCAGGCCCCACATCCATGCTCCGTCCTCCTCCGTCCAACGCTCGTCGCCCTCGCGGCAGTAGAGCAGTACTGCGGTACGGACAGGTGTGCGGCGGCGCAGGTCGTGCGGGACGACCCGCCGCAGATGCGCCAGCAGCGCGTTGCGGAACTCCCAGCCGTCCGCGGCTATGGAGCGGCGGGCGAACGAGGCGCTGGCCGTGAGGCGTTCCTCATGGTCGAGTACGGCGACGACAGCGGTCGCCGGGATCGGCCGGTGCCGGGCGTGCAGGCCGCTGACAACCTCGCGGGGACTGCGCAGCAACGGTATGCCCGCTTCGGCCCACTCGGCCGGTTCGAGCATCCTGGCAAGGCGGTTGACGGAATCGGCGGATGCCGAGGACGCCGACATGGAAGTGGCTGCGGACGGAGTGAATCCGAAGGTCACGATCCTCCCTTCGCATACGCGCCCACGGTGCGGGCGGGGTCGGGCGAGGGCGCACCGCGGCACAGCCCTTCCGGGCCGCGAAAGGACCGCGCGGGGAGCGAACCCAATTCTTCCTGGCGTATCGGCAGGCGGCAACGAGCAATTGGCACCGCTGACGGGAATCGGCCGGAATGACTCTGATATCCCTGCCCATGCCGTGCCCGGATGACGCCTCCTGTCACGCTTGAACGGCGAGGACCAGCGGAAACACTCCCTGCGCCCCGGCCCGGCGCAGCAGCCGCGCGGTCATGGCCGGTGTCCAGCCGGTGTCCCAGAGATCGTCCACAAGCAGTAGGGGGCCGCCCGCCGTGGCCCAGGTATCGGCCGAGGATGGTCGTGGCCGAGCGGCTCCGTCCTGGCTGCCCTCGATCGGTGCGTGGCCCGGTGGGCCGTCTGTGAGCGGGGTGTCACGTGGGGTGAAGTGGCCGATTGTCCTTGCCATCAGGTTGCATGGGGGGCATGGACGATCTGGAACTCCGCACTGAAGCCGATGCCATCCTCGCTGAGCTCGTCGGTGCCCCGGGGGGGTCGGCGCGGCTGCGGGAGGATCAGTGGCAGGCGGTGGCGGCTCTGGTGGAGGAGCGCCGGCGTGCGCTGGTGGTGCAGCGCACTGGGTGGGGCAAGTCGGCGGTGTATTTCGTTGCTACCGCCTTGCTGCGCCGACGTGGTTCCGGCCCCACGGTGATCGTCTCACCGCTGCTGGCGCTGATGCGTAACCAGGTCGAGTCGGCGGCGCGGGCCGGTATCCGGGCGCACACGATCAATTCGGCCAACCCGGAGGAGTGGGACACCATCTACGGGGAGGTCGAGCGGGGCGAGACCGACGTTCTCCTCGTAAGTCCGGAACGCCTCAATTCTGTGGATTTTCGCGAACAGGTGCTGCCCAAGCTCGCGGCCACGACCGGTCTGCTGGTGGTCGATGAGGCGCACTGCATCTCCGACTGGGGGCACGACTTCCGCCCGGACTACCGCCGGCTGCGGGCGATGCTCGCCGATCTCGCCCCCGGCGTGCCGGTGCTGGCCACCACCGCGACCGCGAACGCACGGGTCACTGCGGATGTGGCGGAGCAGTTGGGCACCGGTGCCGGCGAGGCCCTGGTGCTCCGCGGCCCGCTCGAGCGGGAAAGCCTGCGGCTTGGGGTGGTCCAGCTGCCGGACGCCGCGCACCGCCTGGCCTGGCTCGCCGAGCACCTGGACGAGCTGCCGGGCTCCGGGATCATCTACACCCTCACCGTCGCCGCAGCCGAGGAGGCCACTGCCTTCCTGCGGCAGCGCGGCTTCCGAGTGGCTTCCTACACGGGGCGCACGGAGAACGCCGACCGGCTGCAGGCCGAGGTCGATCTGCAGGAGAACCGGGTCAAGGCGCTGGTCGCGACTTCGGCGCTGGGCATGGGCTTCGACAAGCCCGACCTGGGCTTCGTGGTCCATCTCGGCTCGCCGTCCTCGCCGATCGCCTACTACCAGCAGGTGGGGCGGGCAGGTCGCGGGGTCGAGCACGCCGATGTGCTGCTGCTGCCGGGCAAGGAGGACGAGGCCATCTGGCGCTACTTCGCCGATACCGCCTTCCCGCCCGAGGCTCAGGTACGGCAGACCCTCTCGGCCCTCGCCGATGCGGGACGGCCGCTTTCCGTGCCGGCCCTGGAGGCGGCGGTGGACCTTCGGCGCACCCGGCTGGAGACGATGCTCAAGGTGCTCGACGTGGACGGGGCGGTCAAACGGGTGAAGGGCGGCTGGACCTCCACCGGCGAGCAGTGGGTCTACGACTCCGAGCGGTACGCCTGGGTGGCGCGGCAGCGGGCGGCCGAGCAGCAGGCCATGCGCGATTACGTGAGCACGTCCCGGTGCCGGATGGAGTTCCTGCGCCAGCAGCTGGACGACGAGGGGGCGACCCCGTGCGGCCGTTGCGACAACTGCGCGGGGACCTGGGCCGATTCCTCTGTTTCGGCGGAGACGTTGACGGGGGCGGCGAAGGAACTGGACCGCCCGGGAGTGGAGGTCGAGCCGCGCCGGATGTGGCCGACGGGGATGCCCGCACTGGGCATCGACCTCAAGGGGCGCATCCCGGCCAAAGAACAGTGCTCCACCGGGCGTGCCCTGGGGAGGCTCTCGGACATCGGCTGGGGCAACAGGCTGCGCCCGCTGCTGGCTGAGAACGCGCCCGATGGGCCGGTGCCCGATGATGTCCTGCGGGCCGCGGTGGCGGTCCTCGCGGATTGGGCGCGCTCTCCGGGCGGCTGGGCGTCGAATGCCCCGGACGCCTGCGCCCGGCCGGTGGGCGTCGTCGCTGTGCCGTCCCTGGCCCGCCCACAACTGGTCGGTTCCCTCGCCCAGAGAATCGCGACCGTCGGGCGCCTCCCGTTTCTGGGCACCCTGACGCACACCGGGCCGAGCGGCGCACACGCCGTACGCCGCAGCAACTCCGCCCAACGCGTCAGGGCGCTGTCCGGCACCTTCACCGTCCCTGAGGATCTGACTGGTGCCCTGGCCCGCACTCCTGGCCCCGTTCTGCTCGTGGACGACTACACCGAATCCGGCTGGACCCTCGCAGTCGCTGCCCGGCTGCTACGTCTGACAGGCGCCGACCAGGTCCTGCCCCTGGTCCTTGCCGCAGCGGGCTGACATCCGCGCTCGTCGACCAGTTGCCTACGTCCGGTGTCATGTGTGCCCGCTGGAGGTGCGGACAGGCCGTTCCGCTTCCCGGGCATGGGGCGGAGCGGACTGGACGAGGACGCATTCGAGCTCGTCGAGAGCTTGGCGCGCTGTCGCAATGCGTTCGAGCAGCCGGTGCGGTTCCTCCGGCCCGGGCGTCGGGAGGCCCACCTCCTGCGGCTCGTCGTTCTCCATGTCCCGCGCTTCGTCGAGGGAGGTGATCACGACGCCGATGAGGACGTTGACGAGAACGAAGGAGGCGAGCAGGACGTAGGAGGCGTAGTAGAGGATGCTCCAGCGGGAGATCTCCAGGCCCGCGTGGACCGCGTCGCCGATGCCGTCGAGTGTCATCAGGAGGAAAAGGGTGAGGACGGCGCGGCCGATGGAGCCGTAGTGCTCGGGATCGTGGCGTGCGAAGAAGACCCAGCCGACCATGGCGTACATGTACAGCAGCAGTGCCCCGACGAGCAGGAAGCTGAGCGTTCCGGGCAAGCTGCGGGCGACCGCGACCAGGACGATGCGCAGCTGCGGCAGGAAACGGGCGGTGCGCAGTACCCGTGCGAGCCGCAACAGCCGTAGCACGGTGGTGTTCTCGCGTACGACGGGCAGGACGGCGCTCAGCACGACGGCCAAGTCGAAGAGGTTCCAGGGATCGCGGAAGAAGTCCCTCGGGCGGTCGGCATGGGCGGCCAGGCGCAGGAGGATCTCGACGGTGAAGGCGGCGACACAGCAGTGTTCGGCGAGGCGTAACCAGCGTTGCCAGTCCTCCACCAGACCGGTGTACGTCTCGACGCCGAGCAGCGCCGCGTTGGCGAGGATCAGGACGAACACGGTGACGGCGAACCACCGCGCCTCCGTGACGGCACGGCACCGCCGTGCCAGGGACACACGCGCCGTGGGGATGGCGTCCGTCATCCTGCTCTGTTCCTCCGTGCAGCACACTGTTCCCGGCCAACCGGGCTGGAAGGCGGGATGGTTGAGCAATCATGCTCCAGGAGAGACTTCTACAGCACTGTAGATTGAGACGCGTCACCGGTACGCCTTATCGGCCGTCGTCCACCCCTCGGAGAAAGCAGACCCTGATGTTCGGCTTGAGTGAACTGGCCGTGATCCTCCTGGTCGTCGTCGTGGTCCTCGGGATCAAGAAGCTGCCGGAGCTGACACGTTCAGCGGGCAAGGCGACCCGAATCTTCAAGAACGAGGCCAGAGCGCTCAAGGAGCAGGACTCTCCCAGCGCCTCATCCGGTCCGGGGCATGTGGTCTGCGGAACCATCGTCGAGCGGGACGAGCCCTCCCCGCGTTCTTGAAAGCGGGCGAAGGACGAGTGCCCGCCGCAACGCTCGCCGCGTAATAGAACGAAGACAAGGCACGTAATCCACCATCTGCTGTCGGAAGCCGTCGAGTTGACGCAGCAACGGCAATGGTGCCGGTGTTGTTCGCCAAGGTGGTCCTGTCCCCCGCCGGCGCCGTCGTGGTCCCCGATCTGGGCGTACCACTGTGTCGATGGGGGCCCGATTCGGGGCGTATGTGTCCTCCGCGCCGCGTTCGGTTTGCTGCTGCGGTGCTAGGCCGCCTGCGGGTGCAGGAGGAGGGCGAGCAGGTCATCGAGGGCGACCATGCCGGCGAGGTGGCCGGTGTCGTCGCAGGCGAGGGCTGGTGAGGCCCGGCGCTGAGGCAACAGGTCGACGGGCGCGGCCGACCGTGTCCTGTTCGGTCAGCTCCGGCGCGGGGTGGGCCAGTTCACGAGCGGTGACCCTCCGTCCTCACAGGCCGGCGATGAGTGCGTCACGCGCGTGCATGGAATCGAAGACGAGAGCGCCGTCGCGAACCAGCAGGCGGTTACGGTCGCATAGGCGCCGGCCCGCACTGCCGTGATGCACCTCACGGCAGTTTAAAATTTGCGCAATATATAAACTGTTGTCATGGGAGCAAGCAGCACGACGAGCTGGGAAGCCGCGATACTCGACGGAGGGCCTGCGGATGGGCTGCGGATGCGGGTCGCCGACCGCCCGTCGGCGATCCAAGTCACCTATCCCTGTGAACTGGATGCCCCGGCGGGCGGCGTGCGCGCAGAGGCGCTGTACATCTACCGTCGCGATTTCCGCGTGAAGAGTGAGCCACTGCGCTACGGCTTCGACGGGGCCAGTCCCTGATGGGGGCCGCCGCGCACAGCTCGGCGGGCCGTGTTGGTCTCCGTGTTCGACTGGGCTGACGCGTTCTCCCCGGGAGTGCGCTGGATGACGCGCGCTGCCGACTGGCCGGACGCGTCATCGGGTGAGGTGGTGGAGGGCTGCGCGGCGCCGTCGTCCTTCATGGCCTTGGCCTCGCTCTTGAGGATGCGCATGGACTTGCCGAGTCCGCGGGCTGCCTCCGGCAGCTTCTTCGAGCCGAACAGCACGATGACGACGATCGCCACGATCAGCAGGTGCCAGGGTTCCAGTCCGTTGCGGAGCATCCCGCCCACCTCATTCTCTTCACCGGGCAGCGGGGCCCACCGGGTGCGGCGCACCGTCTGCAATGATTGCTATATTGCGCAACTGTATAACCATGGGGCGGGGCCAGGCGTCCCCTCCGTATGAGTCGGACGGATGAGGGCGCACACATGACGACCAGCCAGCAGGCGACGCCTCCGCGCCACAGGCGCAGGGTGGAGCCGCCCCGCCAAGGCGGACCCCGCGGCAGCCGCACCGCACGGCGACGCAAACACGGCCCGGCACGCATCGCTTTTGCCATAGTGGTGTCCGTGCTGGTGCTCGGCACTGCCGGGCTGGGCTGGATCTACCTGAAGCTGAACGGCAACATCGATACCTTTGCCGCGGACGGCGTCTCCGGCGAGCGTCCCCAGGCCGGCTCGTCGAAGGGCAAGAACGTTCTCGTTATCGGCTCGGACGCGCGCACCGGCGGCAACAGCGCGCTGGGCGGCGGCGACAAGGACGACATAGGCCGCTCGGACACCGCGTTCCTGCTGCACGTGTACGCCGACCAAAAGCACGCCGTCGCGGTGTCCGTCCCGCGCGACACCCTGGTCACCATCCCGCCCTGCAAGCTGCCGGACGGGTCGTGGACCAAGACGCGGACGAACACTATGTTCAACGAGGCGTACTCGGTCGGGCAGACCGCGAAGGGCAATCCGGCCTGCACCCAGAACACCGTGGAGAAGCTGACCGGGCTGCGCGTGGACCACACCGTCGTCGTCGACTTCAAGGGCTTCGCGGAGCTGACGGATGTGGTGGGCGGCGTGAACGTATGCCTGCCGCAGGACGTCTATCAAGGGGACCTCAACCCCAACCGCACCACCCGGGGCAAGGTCCTGTTCCACAAGGGCGAGCAGGAAGTCTCGGGCCAGAAGGCGCTGGACTACGTACGCATCCGGCACGGCATAGGCGACGGCTCCGACATAGGCCGCATCAAACGCCAGCAGGCGTTCGTCGCGAGCCTGATCCAGAAGGTGAAGAGCGACGGGCTCACCCCGACCAAGCTGCTGCCGCTCGCGGACGCCGGTACGAAGTCGATGACCGTCGCCCCCGGCCTGGGAACGGCCAACAAGCTGATCTCGTTTGCGATGTCGCTGGAGAACATCGACCTGCACAACACCAAGTTCGTCACCATCCCCTGGCGTTACGAGGGTTCACGCGTCGCCATCGTCCAGCCGGACACCGACGCCCTGTGGGCGGCGCTCAGGGCCGACCAGACCATCGATGGCAAGGACGCCGGCGGCAAGAAAAGCGGAACGGCGGCCACCGCCTCCGTGTCGCCGAGCGTCGACGAGCAAGTGTCCGGGAAGGGCATCGACGTCGCGGTGTACAACGGCACCACCGCCAGCGGCTTGGGTGCCCGCGCCGCGGCGACCCTCGACGACCACGACTTCACCGTGACCGGTACGGCGAACGCAAGCACCCAGGATCACGCCACCACAGTGATCGAGTACGGGCCCGGTCAGAAGCCCCAGGCCCAGTCGGTCGCCAAGCTCTTCCCCGGCGCCCGGCTCCACTCGGCGACCAGCGCGGGCATCAACCTGATCCTGGGCCAGTCGTACGCGACCGACGACCGCTCGGCCGAGTCCACCGCCGTGCCCACGGAGGTGGCAGACGACGCCCGCTCCGCCGACGGCGACCTTTGCTCCAATCTCTCCTACGGATAGGGGCATTGCTCGTGATTGCTTCGCAAGTCGCCCCGGTTCTCGGTTCGGTATGTTTGGTCGCGTGGCCGGGTGGATGCGCCGAGCCCCACGATGGGTCGTGGTCCTGGTCCTGGTGTACGTCGTCGTGCTGGTCTCCGTGGGTGTTGTCTCGCACGTCGCAGATCTCGTCCAGAACGGTCTGCGTCCGTACCTCTGGGCCCCTGACTGGCTGAACCTGTTCTGGTCCTCGCTGGCGGTGTTCGACGCGTTGGCGGCCCTGCTGTTGCTGTGCGGGAAGCGGGCGGGTGTGGATCTCACGTGCGCCATCATGACGGCCGATCTGGCAGCCAACTGGTACGCGGTCCACTGCATCCTCCACAGCGGCTTTCTCGCGGCGCCGGGCCTGCAGCGACTTGCTGCTTTCACGGCGTTCGTGTTCGTGTCGGGGCCGTGTCTGCGCCCCCGCCTCGGACGCCTCATCGCGGCCGCAGGGCCGGTCTGAGCACTTGTACAACGAACGGATCAGCAGTGCTCGGAGGGGTCTCACCCGTCGACCGTCTTCCCTGCCTCGGCCCAGTTGGAGTGCAGACGGTCCGGGGGCTGCCGGTCTCGGCTGTCGGAGCAGGCGCAGAGGCTCCGTGGGACGCGGTCGCGGGGCCAAGCGTA